>JBKJZS010000034.1:0-6633 GCA_046714915.1 Polaromonas sp.
CGGAAAGAAGTCGCATGGCCTGGTGCGACCCCATGAATCACAAAAACCCGGCGCGGCGGGATCACTCGGCCTTCTCTGCCCAAATGCGTTGTGGCGGCGCCGTCCAGCCATTGGCGCAGGCGACCGACGCCAACCATCGAGCCCTCGAACCCAGGATCTGCCGGACGAAAGAAAGCGATTTTTTCATGGCCCTTTCATTAGAACACGCCCCCAGTTCTGAGCCCCGCCAAGGGCCCGAAGGCTGGCCTAGCGCGGAGCCACGGGCGGCTCGAACAAGGCCGCCACCATGTCCGACTGGGTGATGATGCCCACCAGCCGCCCGTCGTCGCCGATGATGGGAATGTGGTGGTGCCCGGTGCCGCCAAACAGCGGCACCAGGTCCACCAGATAACGTTGCTCGCTGGCCACCCGCACCTGGCGCGTCATGATCTGGCCCACCACCGGTGGTTTGCCGGACGGGCCGATCGCGCCCAGCAGCTTGCGCAGCTTGGCGTCCATGCCCTGGTAGCCTTCCAGTTCGGCCGCACGCATGAAGTCAGCCAGCGTGACGATGCCCACAATGCGAAAGTCGGCGTCAACCACCGGCAGGGCCTTGATGCGGCGCTCCCGCAGCAGGGCCCAGGCCTGTTCCAGGGGTGTGCTGTGGGTCACCGTCACCAGATCCCGCGACATGATGTCTGCGCAGCGGACCCCCGCCAGCTTGCGCTGGTAGGCCTGCCACTTCGTCTGCTCCAGCAGGGCCTGCAAGTCGTCACGGCTGACGTCAAGCACCTGGTTGTAACGGGCCAGCACCGCGTCCAGGTCCGCATCGGCAGCCCGGGCCTGGTTGGCACCGTCTTTTTTTGCAGAGGCAGGCAGCTGCCGGTGGGGATAAGACCGCCGTGTGGCATGGTTGTAGGCGATGCCGGCCGCGGCGAGCAGCAGGGAATTGAGCAACACCGGGAACAGCGCAAACGCCGGGCTGGTGATGCCGCCCAGCACCATCATCAGGGCGGAGGCGCCGCCCGGCGGGTGCAGGCAACGCAGGGCCAGCATAAGGCCGATGGCCGCGCCGACGGCGAGTGCTGCGGCCAGCTCCGGCGGCCCGATCCAGCGCGCACAGGCAATGCCGACCAGCGCTGACACGGTGTTGCCGCCGACCACCGACCAGGGCTGGGCCAGTGGACTGGCCGGCGCCCCAAAAACCAGCACCGCACTGGCGCCCATGGGCGCCACCAGCCAGGGCAGGCTGGCGGCAACCGTACCACCTGCGAGATGGCACACCAGGCCGGTTAACAAGATGCCAACGAAGGCCCCCAGGACAATGCGCCAGCGCTCCCGGGCATTGATCCGGGTCCGCGCAGGGCGAAACGACTGCAGCCATAAAGCGACAGCCGTGAGCGGTTTGCTGCCGGCGTCCGGACCGGCGTTTTCGAAGGAGGAAGGCATCGTCAGCTGCGCAGCTTAACCCACATCGGCGCGGCGGGCGGCACACGCTGCAACGCAGCCGGGAGGCCCTTCGTTGTCAAAACTTTTCGTCCCGGAAAACGGCCATCAACCTTTTCGGGCGCGATCGTACAGCGGCATGACGCGGGGCAGGTTGCGCTCCATATCGGCAATGCGTGTGGCGCCAGCCGGATGGGTGCTCAGCCATTGGGGCGGCGCGCCTTTGCTGGCAGCGGCCATTTTTTGCCAGAGCGTGATGCCGGCGCGGGGGTCGAAACCGGCCCGCGCGCCCAGCTCCATGCCAACCAGATCGGCTTCGGATTCGTCCTCGCGCCCAAAGCGCAAACTGAGCAGCTGCACGCCGTAACCCGCCACCGCCTGGCCCAGGTCCCCGAGCCCGAACAGCTGCGACAACAAGCTGGCGCCGATGTTGGTGGCGGCTGATTTGCCCATGCGTTCACGCGCATGCTCACGCAGGGCGTGGGCCATTTCGTGGCCCATGATCATCGCCACCTCATCGTCGGTCAGTTGCAGCTGTTCGAGAATGCCGGTGTAAAAAGCGATCTTTCCGCCGGGCATGCAAAACGCATTGATCTGCTTGCTGCCAATGAGGTTGACCTCCCACTGCCAGTTGCCGGCGCGCGGGTTCCAGGCCACCGCATGCGGAATGACGCGCTGGGCGATACGGCGCAGGCGCTCCAGCTGCGGATGGCCGGCCGGCGCCAGCGCTTTCTGGCTGGCCGCTTCCTGCATCATCTTGGCGTATTGCTGCTTCGCCGCCTGCTCAATCTCTTCGGCGGACACCAGCTGGGTGAAGCCGGAATTTTTTCCGACTTCCACGCCATCGCGCTGAGCCATAGCCGGGACAACACCCAGCAACAAAACCAAAGTCAGGGTCACATTTGAAGTAAATTTCATGGCCACCTCCACTGTACTGGCGTCTTTCACAAAGGGGTCGCAGCGTATTATTCCCGCATGAGCGAGACCTTATCCGATCCACCCGAGGCTTCGCGTAAGCCATCGCCGCATTCCGGGGTCAACCTTTCCGCCAACGCCAGTGACGCGCCGGATCGGCCCGGCTGGGGCGAGACGCTGCGGGTCTACCTGGAGGCGCCGACCCTGCGCATGCTGCTGCTGGGCTTTTCTGCCGGGCTGCCGCTGCTGCTGGTGTTTGGCACGCTGAGCTTCTGGCTGCGCGAGGCCGGCATTGACCGCACCACCATTGGCTACCTGAGCTGGGTCGGGCTGGCGTATGGTTTCAAGTGGGTCTGGGCGCCGCTGGTAGACCGCCTCCCCATCCCGTTTCTGACCCGCTGGCTCGGGCGCCGGCGCAGCTGGCTGCTGCTGTCGCAGTCGGTCATCATGGCGGCCCTGGTCGGCATGGCACTGACGGATCCCAAGCAGGCGCTGCTGCCGGTGGTGTGGTGCGCGCTGGCGGTGGCTTTTGCGTCGGCAACACAGGACATTGCGCTCGACGCTTACCGGATTGAGTCGGCCGATACGCAGCGCCAGGCGGCACTTGCGGCGGCCTACCAGACCGGCTACCGCATCGCGATGATCTGGGCCGGCGCCGGCGTGTTGTGGATTGCCGCGCGCGCCGAAGTCGCCGGCGGCGCCGCTTACCAGCAGGGGGCCTGGCAAACCGCCTACCTGGTGATGGCGGCGTCCATGCTGGTGGGGGTATTGACAGTGCTGTTTTCGCCCGAGCCTGCCGTGCTCGCACGCCAGCCCGCGCGCAATGCCGCCGAGTGGCTTAAAAGCGCGCTGGTCGAACCCTTCGCCGACTTTCTGCGCCGTTATGGCAAGCAGGCGGCGCTGATTTTGGGCCTGATCGCGGTCTACCGCATCAGCGATGTGGTGATGGGCATCATGGCCAACCCCTTTTATGTTGACATGGGTTACACCAAAGACGAGGTGGCCACCGTCACCAAGATCTACGGCGTGCTGATGACCCTGGCCGGCGCCTTTGTCGGCGGCGTGCTGGCGATGCGTTTTGGCGTGATGCGGGTGTTGATGCTGGGTGCCATCTTGAGCGCCAGCAGCAATTTGCTGTTTGCCTGGCTGGCTTCGCGCGGCCACGATGTCAACGCGCTGGTGTTTGTGATCTCCGCCGACAACCTGTCCAGCGGCATCGCCTCGGCCGCCTTTATCGCCTACCTGTCGAGCCTGACCAACATCAATTATTCGGCCACGCAGTATGCGCTGTTCAGCTCCATGATGCTGCTGCTGCCGAAGTTTCTGGCTGGTTATTCAGGCCGCTATGTGGACGCGTTGGGCTACACGCACTTTTTTACCGCCACCGCGCTGCTGGGTCTGCCGGTGCTGCTGCTGGTCTGGCTCGCTTCACGCATGAAATCGCCTTCCAACCCTTGATTCACGGGCGCAAGCAGCTATTAATAACGCAGCATTCAAAGGCCGACACTACGGCTCGGTGAAGCCCTTCTGCCTGGTTTGTCATCCCGGACCCCGGATCAGGTCCGCAATGACAAGTCAAAGGTCTTGATTCTGGCTCAGCGCGAACGGCTTGACCGAACAGCGGCGAGTGAGCGCCCTGCGGCTGGCGCAGGAACGGTTTACCTAACTTTACAGTTGCTTTAACGCGAGTTGTCGCGGCACGCGCACCATGGACGGTCCATTGACGAAGGAACCCCATGAGTGAGCACAGCGAGCACCGAGACAGCGCGCCGGCCCCCGGCACTGCCCAACGCCCTTTTACAGGCAGTGCGATGCTGGCAGCAGGCCGCAGCGGACCGGCCAGTGGCTACACTGGCCTTCATCCCTCCTCCCGCGCAACGAGCCCGCCCATGACGCAGCAACTCTTGATGATCGAGGACGACAGCCGCCTGGCGACCATGGTCGGTGAATACCTGCGCCAGTCCGGCTACGGATTTACGCATGCGGTCGATGGCAGCAAAGGCCTGGAGGCGCTGCACGCCTGCAAGCCGGATCTGGTGATCCTCGACTTGATGCTGCCCGACATGGATGGCCTGGAAGTGTGCCGGCGCATCAAGGGCCTGGGCGGCGATGCGGCCCGCATTGCCGTGTTGATGCTGACCGCCAAAGGGGACCCGATGGACCGCATCGTCGGCCTGGAAATTGGCGCCGATGATTACCTGCCCAAGCCTTTTGAGCCGCGTGAGCTGCTGGCCCGGATTCGAGCGGTACTGCGCCGGGGCGGTGATGCCGGCCATGCCGCTGGCGGCCAGCCCACCATGCGCTTCGGCTCACTCGAGATTGACCGCGATGCCCGCACCGTCATCGTCTCCGGCCGCGCCTGCGAATTGACCTCCTACCAGTTTGATCTGCTGGTGGCATTGGCTGATCGGGCTGGCCGCGTGCTCAGCCGGGATCAGATCATGGAGGCCGTGCGCGGCCGGGAACTGGAGGCTTTCGACCGCTCCATTGACGTGCACATGGGCCGCATCCGCAGCGCCATCGAGGTCGATGCCAAAGAGCCCAAGCGCATTCTCACGGTGCGCGGTGTGGGCTATGTTTTTGCCAAACAGCAAGACTGATCGGGGGCAAAGATTTCATGGGACTTCCAGAACTTCAATTATCGGGAGGCAGGGCATGGCGCACGGAGCGCAGCAAGGGTTATTGGGGTCAGGTTATTGGGGTCAGACGCCAATTTCTCTGCGATGCGTCGCACCGCACCCTTCGGGCGTGCCGAAGGCAGGGTTAATTTGGACGCTGACCCCAACCACCTGCAGGAGGCTTCCGAGCACCGCGCAACGCCGTCATGCGCCCCAGAATTGGATTTATAGGAGTCCCTGTATGTGGTCACGCTTTACCTCGCACCTGTACGTGCGCATCTGGCTTGCCGTCGTGGCGACAGTGGTGGTGCTGACTTTTCTGGTGGGGGCGGCCTGGCGGCTCAGCACCGACCCGCCACAGCTGCCGATACGGGAAGTCCTGGTACACAACGCGGCCGGCGAAGTCATTGGCACAGCGCGCACCAGGCCAGACCGCAAACTGGGCGAAGACCTGGAGTTTGACGTCATGACCAAAGACGGCCAGTCCCTGAACCTGCTGCTGCCGCGGCCCAAGCGGCCTGCCGGAGCCAACCCCTGGATGCGTCCGCCTTTTGGTTTTGGTTTTGGCTGGATGCTGGCCCTGGTGGGGCTGGCCGTAGCGCTGGGTGCCTACCCGGTCATGCGGCGCCTGACGCTGCGGCTGGAAGCCCTGCAGCGCGGTGTGGAGCGCTGGGGGGCGGGCGACCTGTCGGCACGTGTCAATGCCGACGGCCGTGACGAGGTGGCTTTTCTGGCCGGGCGTTTTAACCACGCGGCCGAGCGCATCGAAACCCTGATGGAGTCGCACAAGTCGCTCTTGGCCAACGCATCGCATGAACTGCGCTCGCCGCTGGCGCGCATTCGCATGGCGCTCGAGTTGGGAGGGGTTGACGCTGCATCGCCCCAGCGGAGCGAAATCTCGCGCAGCATCAACGAGCTCGACCAGCTCATCGATGAAATCTTGCTGGCCAGCCGGCTCGATGCCCGGCAAGCTGACGCTGAGCCCTTTGAAACGCTGGACCTGACCGGGCTGGCTGCGGAGGAGTGCGCCCGCGTCAATGCAGAACTCAGTGCTGAGCTGACTACCGACGCGAACGCCGAGCTGGGCATCGCCACCAGCGGCCACAGCCTGACGGTGCGGGGCTCGCCGCGGCTGTTGCGCCGACTGATTCGCAACCTGCTGGAAAATGCCAGGCGCTACAGCAGTGGCGACATCCGCCTGGAGCTGGCCCAAGTTCGCGCGGGCACCCAGCAGTGGGCCGTTCTCAGGGTGCTTGACCGCGGCCCCGGCGTACCCGCCGACCAGCGCGAGCGCATTTTTCAACCTTTTTACCGCTTGCCGGGTGCCAGCGAAGGTGAAGGCGGCGTGGGCCTGGGTCTGGCCCTGGTCAAATCCATCAGCCAGCGCCATGGCGGTTCGGTGCGGTGCGAAGCGCGTCCCGGCGGCGGTGCCTCGTTCATCGTCGAACTGCCGGCAGCAGCCCAATGATCGTGAAATAAGTGACGAGATAGTCAATCTCTCCCAAAAAGTGCAGCGTTGTTCTCCATTTGAGCCATGCTCAGGAAAAGAAGGCCTCCCCCCGCTCAGCTGTCGCCGCCACCACAACCGCGGGTCGGGAAATACAACAACAAGAACAACACACAACAAGAACAGAGAAATAAAAACCAGCCCGTCGGAAAACCATGCGTTGATCGC
>JBKJZS010000035.1:0-10503 GCA_046714915.1 Polaromonas sp.
CCGCTTTGGTGCAACACACGGGGGCGCTGTGACTCTGGAATCAGGGCCAGGGCCTGGGGCACGATGCGGTTCAGCGCCTGCGCGCCCAGGCTACCGCCGACCACCAGCAGCCTCAAGGGGCCGCTGCGGTCTGCAAAGCGGGCGGCCGGCTCCGGCTGCTGCGTGAAAGCCGGGCGCAGCGGGTTGCCCACCCACTTTGCATGTTTCAGCACGTCGGGAAAGGCGGTGAAAACACGGTCGGCCACGCCGGCCAGGACCTTGTTGACCAGGCCAGCCACAGAGTTCTGCTCATGCAGCACCAGCGGTTTTCCGAGCAGCACACTCATCATGCCGGCCGGAAAGGCAATGTAGCCCCCCAGGCCCACCACGACGTCGGGCTTCACGCGGCGAATCACAGAAATACTCTGCCAGAAGGCCTGAAGCAGGCGCAGCGGCAAGAGAGCCAATGTGACAGGGCCTTTTCCACGCACGCCTGAAAAATCAATGCTCTCACACACAAATCCCCGCGGCGGAACCAGCTGGCTTTCCATGCTCGGATGGTCGGCGGTACCCTTGCCGCCCAGCCAGTGCACACGCCAGCCGCGCTCACGCAGCGCTTCAGCCACGGCCAGCCCCGGGAAAATATGTCCGCCAGTACCACCAGCCATGACCAGCGCGCACTTGCTCATGGTTGTTGCCTCCGGCGCTGCAGCAAACACGGCACGACCACGGGTTCGCAACGCATCCCATTCGCTTTACTGTCGATCCCCCTCGGGATGGGGCCCCTCGCCAGGTAGCTCATGGTCGTTGCCTCGAATACGGCGGCAAAAATCGAACGCGCCCGCGTCGGCAACGGCATCCCATTCGCTTTACTGTCGATCCCCATCGGGATGGGGCCCCTCGCCAGGTAGCTCATGGTCGCCCTCCCCGCATCAGGAGGCGGTTTTCATAATCGATCCGCAGCACCACCGCCAGCGAAATCAGATTCATAAAAATGGCCGAACCGCCATAACTCATTAAAGGCAGGGTTAGACCCTTGGTCGGCAAGGCGCCAAGGTTCACACCCATGTTGATAAAGGCCTGAAAACCTATCCAGATACCCACCCCCTGCGCAACCAGGCCGGCAAACAGGCGGTCCAGCGCAATCGACTGGCGGCCGATGTGCATGATTCGGCGCGTCATCCACATGAAGGCACCGATGACACACAACACGCCCAGCAGACCGAACTCCTCGCCAATCACCGCCAGCAGAAAATCAGTGTGGGCTTCCGGCAGCCAGTGGAGCTTTTCGATGCTGCCGCCCAAGCCCACCCCGAAAATTTCGCCCCGTCCGAAAGCGATTAAGGAATGGGACAGCTGGTAGCCCTTGCCCATCGAGTATTTGTCGCTCCAGGGATCCAGGTAGGCGAAGATCCGCTCGCGGCGCCAGTCGCTGAGCATCACCATCAGCGCAAAGGCAATCACCACCACCGTCGCAATGACAAAGAACATGCGGGCATTGACGCCGCCGAGGAAAAGAATACCCATAGCTATCACCGAAATCACCATAAAGGCGCCCATGTCGGGCTCGGCCAGCAGCAACAGACCCACAATGCCAATAGCTACCGCCATCGGCATGACGGCGCGGAAGAAACGCTCCTTGACTTCCATCTTGCGCACCATGTAGTCGGCGGCATACAGCAGCACCGCAAACTTCGCCAGCTCCGACGGCTGAAAATTCATAAAACCCAGGGAGATCCAGCGGCGGGCGCCGTTGACGTCTTTGCCGATAAAAGGAATCAGGACCAGCATCAACAGCAGCAGGGAGGCAATGAACAACCACGGCGCCAGTTTTTCCCAGGTCGCAACGGGCACTTGAAAGGCGAGCAAGGCGACGACAAAGGCCACGCCCAGCGAGAGCGCATGGCGCACCAGGAAGTGGGTGTGCGCATAGCGGGCAAACTTGGGGTTGTCGGGCATCGCTACCGACGCCGAATACACCATGACCAGGCCCCACACCAGCAGAGCCACCGTGACCCATATCAGAGACTGGTCAACCCCCGACATGCGCACCGGCGCCGACGCAGAACGGGACAGACCCCGACCGCCGAGCCGAACCGGCAGTCCGGCAGGCGCGCCGCCCAGGCCCGAGAACCAGCTGACAAGACGAGCAGCCACGGTCATGAGACCAGCCCCGCATCGTGCGCCAGCGCGTGGACGGCCTGGCAAAACATCTGGGCGCGATGTTCGTAGTTGGCAAACATGTCAAAACTGGCACAGGCCGGCGACATCAGTACGGCATCACCTGTTTGCGCATGGCGGGCGGCCAGATCGACCGCGGTCTGCATCGAGTCGGCGTCGACCAAGACAATGCCGGTGCCTTCGAGTGCGGCACGAATAACCGGCGCGTCACGTCCGACCAGGATGACCGCCCGCGTATGGCGCCTCACCGGCTCCGCCAGCGGCGAAAAGTCCTGCCCTTTGCCCTCACCCCCAAGAATAACCACCAACTTGCGCTCAGCACCCAGCCCGGTTAGCGCCGCCACCGTGGCCCCCACATTGGTGCCCTTGCTGTCGTCAAAATATTCGACATCGCGGACTACTGCAACAAAAGCCAAGCGGTGTGGCTCGCCCGTGTATTCACGCAGGCCATGCAGCATGGACGCCATACTGCACCCCGCAGCACCCGCCAGCGCCAGCGCAGCAAGCGCATTGGTGGCGTTGTGACGCCCGCGAATTCGCAAGGCCTCCACCGGCATCAGGCGCTGGATGTGGATGACCACCTCTTCTTCGTCAACTTTGCGTTGAGCGCCGCCGGGCCGCTCCAAGGCACGGACAGCCCCCTCGGGGGGCAGCGAAGCGTGGGAGTCCAATATCGCGCCGCGGGTCTGCCCCACGCCCTGAAGGTCAGCGAGCGCGCGCGTGGGGGGGCGCTTCTTGATGGTCTTATCAACCTCGGCAGCGCGCACCAGCCAGGCCATGCCATTGACGGTCTCGATGCCGTAGTCACCCGGGCGCCGCGGCGCGCCGCCGCCAAAGGTGACGTAATCACGCGGCGACTTGCCCTTGACCAACGGCGGCAGGCTGGCCATCACGCCGGCGTCGTCGCGGTTGAGCAGCATCAGGCCCTGCTTGCCATAGATATTGAACTTGGCGGCGCTGTAGGCCTGCATAGAACCATGCCAGTCCAGATGATCCTGACTCAGGTTCAGGACAGTGGCCGCCGAGGGCTCAAAGCTGCTGATCTGATCGAGCTGGAAACTCGACAGCTCCAGCACCCACACCTCGGGGAGCTCGTTCGCATCAAGTTTTTCAGCCAGCGTGTCCAGCAGGGTCGGGCCGATATTACCCGCCACCGCCACTGATTTTCCAGCGCGCGCCACCAGTCGGCCTGTCAGCGAGGTGACCGTGGTTTTTCCATTGGTGCCGGTGATACCAATGACTCTCGGTGTGTAGTCCCGGCTGTCCTTCAAATCAGCCAGCGCCTGCGCAAACAGGCTGAGTTCATTGCCGCATGGCAAACCCTGAGCCTGCGCGGCGGAGATAACCCCCGCCACCGACGCCGGCGACAGGCCCGGGCTTTTCAGTACCGCTCGAAAGCTGGCACTCGCCAGTAAATCGGCACTCATATCGCTACTGACAAAATTTGCAGAAGGCAGGCTTGCACGCAGTGCTGGCAGCTGAGGGGGTGCCAGCCGGGTATCAACCACAGTCACCTGGGCGCCGCAACGGACGCACCATCGCGCGAGCGCCAGGCCGGACAGGCCCAGCCCCAGAACAAGAACGTGTTGTTGATTCAGGTGTTTCATCTCAGTTTGAGGGTTGAAAGACCGACGAGACACAGCAGCATGGTAATGATCCAGAAACGCACGACGACCTGCGTTTCCTTCCAGCCGCTCTTTTCAAAATGATGGTGCAGGGGCGCCATTCTGAGGAAACGCCGGCCTTCGCCATATCGCTTGCGGGTGTACTTGAAATACAGCACCTGCAACATGACTGAAAGTGCTTCCGCAACAAAAATTCCACCCATGATCGCCAGCACGATTTCCTGGCGGACGATGACCGCTATCGTGCCCAGGGCCGCCCCCAGCGCCAAAGCTCCCACATCGCCCATGAAGACCAGCGCCGGGTGGGTGTTGAACCATAAAAACGCGAGGCCAGCGCCAGCCATGGCCGAGCAGAAAATCAGCAGCTCTCCCGCGCCTGGAATGTGCGGGAAAAACAGATACTTGGAATAGACCGCGCTGCCCGTCACATAAGCAAACACCCCGAGCGCCGATCCCACCATCACCACCGGCATGATTGCAAGCCCATCCAGGCCATCGGTCAGATTTACCGCATTGCTGGAGCCGACAATCACAAGATAGGTCAACAGCACAAAGCCAAACACGCCGAGCGGATAACTGATCTCTTTGAAAAAAGGCAGCATCAAGCCGGCCTTGGGCGGCAGGTTCACATCAAAGCCCGATTGCACCCAGCTGAAAAACAGCTCCAGAACCCGGAGGTTGGAACTTTCCGAAATACTGAACACCAGATACAGGGCAGCCAGCAAGCCGATCAGCGATTGCCAGAGATACTTTTCCCGCGATCGCATGCCTTCGGGGTCCTTGTGCACGACCTTGCGCCAGTCATCGGCCCAGCCTATGGCGCCAAAACCAAGAGTGACGATGAGCACAATCCAGACGAAGCGGTTGCTCAGGTCGAACCACAAGAGCGTGGAGATGCCAATCGACAAAAGAATCAGCACACCGCCCATCGTCGGCGTGCCGGTTTTGCTCAAATGGGTCTGCATTGCGTATTCACGGATCGGCTGCCCAATCTTGAGGTGGGTCAAGCGCCGAATAACAAAGGGCCCAGCCAGCAAACCGATCAGCAAGGCAGTCAGTGCCGCCATGACGGCGCGAAACGTCAAGTACTGGAACACCCTGAAATAGCCGAATTCGGGCGACAAGGTTTGCAACCACTGGGCCAGACTAAGCAGCATGGAATGCCTCCCGCCGAGCCGCCTCAAAGGCGGTACGCGCTCCCTCGAGGGGGTACGAACGAATGTGAGCGTGGGGGCTCATGTTTTATCCTTTTGCAGTTGTGCACTGGCGGTGATTGCTTCGATAACCCGCTCCATTTGCATGAAGCGTGAACCCTTGACCAGCACGCTGGCTACCTCCGACAGTGCGCCCGTCACTGCGGCGTTGAGTGCAGCGAGGTCGTCGCCAAAGTGCCGGCCACTGCCGAAACTCTGCGCAATGTGGGCGGACTGCGTGCCCAGCGTGAAAAGCTGCTCGACGCCGAGCGCACGCGCGTGGGCCCCGACTTCGGCATGGAACGCGGGCCCCTGATCGCCCACCTCACCCATGTCACCCAACACCAGCAGGCGCGGTCCCGGCAGTTCGGCCAGCACATCGATGGCGGCACGCACGGAGTCCGGGGTGGCGTTGTAGCTGTCGTCGATCAATGTGATCACCCGGCCCGCGAAGTTCAGCCGAAGGGCACGCGAACGCCCCTTCACCGGTGCAAAAGCACACAGCCCGACAGAAATTGCAGACAGCGGTACGCCGGCAGCCAATGCACAGGCTGTGGCGCCCAACGCATTTTTAACGTTGTGCCGGCCGGCGATAGCTAGCGAAAAATCAAGGGTTCCCTGCGGCGTACTCGCCTTCACTTGCCAGGCACTGCCCATCCACCGGGCAGAAGCCGTTACATCGGCATCACCCGATTCCGCAAAAGTAAGCACCGTGCGAGAGCCGGCTAGCGTTTTCCAGATCGGCGTGTACACCTCATTGGCCGGGAAAACAGCCACGCCCGAGGGCTGTAGCGACTCAATGACAGCGCCATTTTCCCGAGCCACTGCTTCAACAGTGGCCATGAATTCGAGGTGTTCGCGCTGGGCATTGTTGACCAGAGCCACCGTGGCTTGGGCCAGTCCCGCCAGATAGGCAATCTCGCCAGGGTGGTTCATGCCCAGTTCAACGACGGCGGCCTGGTGCCCGGCGCGCAAACGCAGCAGGGTCAAAGGCACACCGATGTCGTTGTTGAGATTTCCCTCGGTCGCAAAAGCGCCGCCCTGCTTCCATGCACGCAGGATGGAGGCGATCATTTGCGTCACCGTGGTCTTGCCGTTGCTGCCCGTCACGGCAATCAAAGGCAAGATAAACCGGGAGCGCCAGCCCGCTGCCAGCTGGCCCAGCGCCTGCCGGGAATCCGCCACCAGCAACCCCGGCATGTCGGCCGTCAGGCCATGCTGCGCCAAAGCCGCCACCGCGCCCCGGCTCTTCGCCTGCTCCAGAAAATCATGGGCATCAAAGCGCTCGCCCTTGAGCGCGACAAACAAATCACCGGGTTGCAGGCTGCGCGTATCGGTGTGCACCCGTTCGAACTGCCGCGCCCCGCTGCCCACCAGCCGGGCTGCTGGCAACCAATGCAGGGCCTGTTGCAAGCTCATCATGACAGGCCTCCCGGCGCGGCATGCCGACTCGGACCGTCACCTTCACCTAGCGCAGATTCGGCCTGCAACTTGTCAGAGAACGGCAGCTTGACGCCCCCGGTTTCCTGGTAGTTTTCATGCCCTTTTCCGGCAATGAGGACGACATCGCCAGACTTCGCCGAGCCTATCGCATAAGCAATCGCCAGGGCGCGGTCCACTTGAACATGCACCGCTTCACGGTGGAAAAAGCCTGGCAGTATCTGGTTGATGATGGCGGCCGGATGTTCGCTGCGCGGGTTGTCACTGGTGACCACAATCCGGTCGGCATGTTTTTCCGCCGCCGCCGCCATCAGCGGACGCTTGCTGGCATCACGTCCCCCGCCGCAGCCAAACACGCACCACAGTTTGCCAGCACGGTCGGCCGCCAGCGGCTTCAGCGCACCCAGCACTTTGTCGAGCGCATCAGGCGTATGCGCATAGTCGATCACCACCAGCGGCCGGCCCGGTACCGCAACCGTGTCCATGCGTCCCGGCACCGGTAACAAGTTGGCGCAGGCTTCAACCACTACTGACAAGGGCAATCCAAGGGCCCGTAAAGCCGCCATCACGCCCAGCAAATTGGATACGTTGTATTGCCCGACCAGACCGGTCGAAATCCGGTGACGCGCATTGCCCTCCACCACATCAAAACTCAGAGCCTGCATTCCGTGGTGAATGGCCTGGGCCTGCAGACGCGCAGGCGCCGCACAGGACACCGTCCAGACATCGAGATCCGAATCGCGCAGCGAGACGGCCAGCGCCGCCCCTCGGGCATCGTCGATATTGAGCACGGCCGCCTTTAGCCCGGACCACCCAAACAAGCGGGCTTTGGCTTCCCAGTAGGACTGCATGCTGTGGTGGTAGTCCAGATGATCCTGCGTGAAATTGGTAAAAATGGCGACGCGTATTTCGGTGGCATCGAGCCGGTGTTCGGCCAGGCCAATGGAGGACGCTTCTAGCGCACAGGCGGCAAAACCGTCATTGACCCAGCGCCTGAGCTGTTGCTGGAGCAACACCGGATCGGGGGTTGTCAGGCCATTAAAAACCATGGCGTTGGGCTGGCCGATGCCCAAGGTGCCAACCACGCCGCAGGGACGACCCAGCTTGCCCAGCGCCTGGGCCAGCCACCAGGCGGTTGAGGTCTTGCCGTTGGTGCCAGTCACTGCCAGCACGTCCAGTTGTCCGCTGGGATGATCGAAATAAGCTGCAGCGATAGGCGCCGTCGCGATTTTCAGGCCGCCGTATGCAGCTACGCGGTGGTCTGCGAATCCATAAGCCTCCACCCCCTCCTGCTCCACCAGGCAGGCCTGCGCGCCCGCCGCGAGCACATCGGCAACATACTTTCTCCCATCGGTGGCTGCGCCCGGCCAGGCAATGAAACCGTCACCAACGCCGGCCTTGCGACTGTCTGTCCACAAGGCGCCCGTGACACGCTGGCGCAACCAGTGCGCAGCCTGCGCGGGAGTTTGCAGCCGCTGCATCAGAAGGACTCCTCAACGCGGTTGGTGACGATTTGCGGTTTGACCGCCATATCGGGCGGCAGCCCGAGCATGCGTAGCGTTTGCTGCACGGTCTCGCTGAATACCGGAGCAGCAACATCACCGCCAAAGTATTTGCCATTGGTCGGCTCGTCAATCATCACAGCGACGACGATGCGCGGATTTTCAGTGGGTGCAAGGCCCACAAAGAAACCGCGGTACTTTTTATCGGCGTAACCCTTGCCTTCCTGTTTGTGCGCCGTGCCCGTTTTGCCACCCACCGAGTAACCCATCGTCTGGGCCTTGGGCGCGGTGCCCCCTGGCCCGGTGACCAGATGCAGCATGTTGCGCACGGCGATCGCATTTTTTTCACTGACCACACGCACCCCAACGGCAGGCTCTGCGCTTTTGAGCATGCTCACCGGAACCAGATCGCCGTCTCGCGCAAATACGCTGTAGGCATGCGCCAGCTGGAACAGCGAGGTGGACAAGCCGTAGCCATAACTCATGGTCGCCTGCTCGATGGGACGCCATGTTTTGTAGGCGCGCAGCCGGCCGCTGACAGCGCCCGGAAAGGGAACCTGCGGCTTCCGGCCAAAGCCCAGCTGCGTATACATCTCCCACATCTCGCGTGGCTGCATTTGCATGGCCAGCTTGACCGTTCCGACGTTGCTGGACTTCTGGATCACCTGATTGACCGTGAGCAGCCCTTGCGGGTGCGCGTCCGAAATCGTCGAGCCCCCTATCGCCAGGCGACCCGGTGCGGTCTGAATAAGTGTCTCCGGACTGACCATCCCTTTTTGCAGCGCCAGCGCCACGACAAAGGGCTTCACGGTCGAGCCAGGTTCAAAGGTATCGGTCAGTGCGCGGTTTCTCAGCTGCGCTCCGCTCAGGCTCTGACGCTTGTCGGGCGCGAAGCTGGGGTAGTTGGCCAGCGCCAACACCTCACCGCTCACGCTATCGAGCACCACCACACTGCCTGCCTTGGCCTTGTGGGTCAGCACGGCATCGCGCAGCTTCTGGTAGGCAAAAAACTGGATTTTGCTGTCGATGGACAGCTGCAGATCCTTTCCGTCCACCGGCGGCACCTGTTCGCGAACGTCTTCCACGACCCGGCCCAGCCTGTCCTTGATCACGCGGCGCGAGCCGGCCCGGCCCGCCAGATCCTTGTCAAACGCCAACTCCATGCCTTCCTGGCCCTGGTCTTCCACACTGGTAAAACCGACCACATGGGCAGCGGCTTCGCCTTCCGGATACTGCCTTTTATATTCTTTGCGCTGGTAGATGCCCTTGATCCCCAGTGCCTGTATTTTTTGAGCGACAGACTCATCAACCTGCCGCTTGATCCAGACAAAATTCTTGTCTTCGTCCGCCAGTTTTTTGGTCAATTCTGACGCCGGCATCTGCAGCAATCTGGCCAGCTCGGCAAGCTGAGCCTTGCTGCCATCGACGTCCTCCGGAATGGCCCAGATGCTGGGTGCCGGCACACTCGACGCCAAAATCAGGCCATTGCGGTCCAGAATGCGTCCGCGATTGGCGGGCAACTCCAGCGTGCGGGCAAAACGCACCTCTCCCTGACGCTGGAAAAAATCGTTGCCGAAGACCTGCACATAGGCGGCGCGCCCGGCCAGCCCGGCAAAGGCCAGCGCAATGCCGGACACAATCAGTTTGCTGCGCCAGACCGGGGTCTTGCTGGCCAACAGGGGGCTTGAGGTGTAAAGAACGCTTTTACTCACGTGTACCCTCCGCCGCTAATCGAGTTGGGTAGCTCACATACTGCGTGATGGCCGGCGTTGCCATGCGCATCTGCAGGCGTTCCTTCGAAATTTTTTCAACACGCAGTGATGTGGCCTGCGCCCGCTTTTCTACCTGCATGCGCTCTCTGTCGGCTTCGAGCTTGTGGCTGAGCGCCGCCGTTTTTTCGAGTTCGACGTACAGGCGACGAGATTCGTACTGGGTACGCACCAGATACAGCGCACTGAACAGCACGGCAATGAGCAACACCAGATTCAGGCGCGTCATGCGGATGCTCCGGGGTAGCGTCGTGTCGGCGCCTGAGCCAGCACGTCGGTCCGTTCGGCCACGCGCATCACAGCGCTGCGCGAGCGCGGGTTGTTTGCCACTTCGCCCGCGCTGGGTTTGATACGCTCCAGCGCTTTAAGCCGCATCGCTTTGGGCGCCGCAAAAGGCGCGCGACGGTCAAACACCTCGCGCGAATGCTCGGCGATGAATTGCTTGACGATGCGGTCTTCCAGCGAATGAAAACTGATCACCACCAAACGACCGCCGGGTTGCAGCACATCGATCGACGCAGCCAGCGCCTGCTCCAGCTCGGCAAGTTCACTGTTAATGAAAATCCGGAAAGCTTGAAAGGTGCGTGTTGCCGGATCTTTACCGGGCTCACGGGTCTTCACCGTTGCAGCCACGACCTCAGCAAGCTCGGCGGTGGTAGTGATCGCTCCACACTCGCCGCGGCGACGATCAATCGCCTTGGCGATCTGCCCCGCAAAGCGTTCTTCGCCATAGTCGCGGATCACCCCGGTCATCGTTTCGACGCGCGCATCAGCCAACCAAGCCGCTACGCTCTGCCCGCGCGTGGTGTCCATC
>JBKJZS010000036.1:0-9091 GCA_046714915.1 Polaromonas sp.
CGCTGGACGAGGTCATGGAGACGACCTCGAACGCGCTGGATTTCGGCATGCTGGCCTACAGCTCCGGGGGCAAGGCGCGTATCGACGGGATGATCGACACCCCCAACCAGCGGCTCGCGATTCACAACGAGTCGCCAGTGTTTTCGGTCGAACATCTGGCGCAGGTGCCGCTAGCCCTCAAAAGCAGGCGCCCCAACCCGCCGCGGCTGGGCGATGTGGGCAACGTGGTCTGGGACACCTGGCCCCTGGTCGGGGACGCCGTCATCAATGACGAACGTGGCCTGATGATGATTGTCGAAAAATTGCCCTGGGCCAATACGCTGGAAGTCACGCGCGGCATTGAGCAAGCGCTGGCGGCCTTGAAACCAGGGCTGCCCGGCATCGAGATCGACTCCACCATCTTCCGTCCGGCGACCTTCATCGAGATGTCGATGGACAATCTGACGCTCGCCATGATCATCGGCTCCGTCCTGGTGATCCTCGTCCTTGGCGCGTTCCTGTTCGAGTGGCGGGTGGCGTTGATCAGCGTGATCGCGATTCCACTGTCGCTGGTGGCGGCGGGCGTGGTTCTTTACCTGATGGGTGCCACGATCAACACGATGGTTCTGGCGGGCTTTGTGGTTGCGCTCGGATCGGTCGTGGACGATGCGATCATCGACGTCGAGAACGTCGTGCGGCGACTGCGTCAGCACCGCCTGGCGGGCAGCGACAAATCGACCGCGCGCATCATCCTCGAAGCCTCGCTCGAGGTGCGTCCCGCCATCTGGCAAGCGACCTTGATCATCGCCCTGGCCGTGACGCCGGTTTTCTTTATGAGTGGTCTGGCGGGGGCGTTCTTCGAACCGCTGGCGCTCGCCTTCATCCTTGCGATGCTGGCGTCGATGGTGGTGGCGTTGACGGTGACACCGGCCCTTTGCCTGGTGTTGCTAAACGGCTCTCACGTCGAGAAGCGGGAGTCTCCGCTGGTGCCGTGGCTGAAACGCATCTACGGCACTGCACTGGCACGGATCATCGCCAGGCCGCGCGCGACATTCGCTAGCGCCCTGGTCGTTGTGGCCGCTGGCCTCGGTATCTGGCCCTTGCTTGGGGCATCGCTGCTGCCTGAGTTCAAGGAAAGGGATTTCCTGATGCACTGGGTTCCCGCTGAAGGCACCTCGCACCCGGAAACCTTCAGGATCACCCAGGCGGCCAGCCGCGAGCTGCGCGCCATCCCTGGCGTTCGTAACTTTGGCGCGCATATCGGCCGCGCCGTCGGCGGCGATGAACCCTACGGCGTCAATTTCACCGAGAACTGGATCAGCGTCGATCCCAACGCTGATTACGACAAGACGCGCGCCAGCGTCGAGGCTGCAGTCGCCGGCTACCCAGGTCTGTATCGCGATGTGCAGACTTATCTTAAGGAACGGATCAAAGAGGTGCTGAGCGGCGCGGGTGAGTCCGTCGTCATTCGCATATTCGGGCCCGATCTGCCCGTTCTGCGTCAAAAGGCTGAGGAAGTGGAGAACGCTCTGAAAGACATCCCCGGCCTCATCGATCTGCATGCCGAGCAACAGGTCGGGATTCCGCAAATCATGGTCAAGACCAAACTCGACGCCGCCGCGCGTTTTGGCCTCAAGCCGGGCGACGTGCGCCGGGTGGTGAACATTCTGATGTCGGGGATCGAAGTCACGGACATCCATAAAGGCGGCAAGGTCTATGACGTCTTCGTGTGGACGGCGCCGTCATCGCGCAACAACATTGATGACATCCGGGAGTTCCTGATCGACACGCCCTATGGCGGGCGCGTGCGGCTGGCGGAGGTAGCCGATATCAGCATCCAGCAAACCCCCAACAAAATAAAGCGTGAAAACAACTCACGGCGCATCGACGTTCACGGCAACGTCAAAGGGCGTGATCTCGGATCGGTAGTCGATGACGTCGAGGCCCGGCTTGCGACCATCAAGTTCCCGATCGGCTACTACCCGCAGCTCTTGGGCGAGTACAAGGAGCGTCAGGCAGCGAAGAAAAACCTGCTGACTTCCGCGGTCGTCGTTGCAATTGCTATTTTTCTCATTCTCCATGCCTCGCTTAAAAGCTGGAAGCTCGCCAGCCTGATTTTTCTCGGTCTTCCCGCAGCGCTGGTAGGCGGGATACTCGCGGCCTTCGCGGGCGACCGCGTCATATCGCTCGGTTCTCTGGTCGGCATCATCACTGTGCTCGGTATCGCTGCGCGCAACGGCATCTTGCTGATCCAGCACTATCGGCATATCGAGCAGGCGGAAGGCGAACCCTTCGGTCTGGCACTCGTCTTGCGCGGGGCCAGCGAACGCCTGTCGCCGATCTTGATGACCACCCTGTGTACCGCCTTGGCGCTGCTCCCGTTGATCGTTCGCGGCAGCATTCCGGGTCACGAGATCGAGCACCCGATGGCGGTGGTGATTCTGGGCGGTCTCGTCACCTCCACCTTGCTCACTTTGTTCGTTGTGCCGATTCTGTACCTGCGCTATGGCGCCATTTCTGACAAGCCAGTCCAAGCCCTGCCTGCCCAGGCAGCATTGACCTAGCCAACAAGGAGAAACACATGCATCGCTTACTCGCCTATCTTGGCGTATTCGCTGCAGCGATCACTTTGACGCTTGGCGCACCGGTGCTCGCGCAGGACGCCGCAACCGAACAAAAGGTATTGCCCCGCTCAAAGTCCAAAGACGCCGCTGCAGAGAGCCACACGCCCAAAGCCGCGCGTGACCCAGCTGATCCGGACCATATCCGTGGCCAAGTCGTCAAGGTCGACGGTCCTTCAATCACCGTGAAGACAGGCGAGGGCAAGACGCTGAGCATAGCGCTCAGGGACGACACCACGGTCATCAGTCTGGCCAAGGGAAGCTTTACGGAGGTGGATTTTGGCGTCTATGTCGGAGCCGTTGCGGTGAAGCTTGAGGAATACAGCCCCATTGTCCGGGATTCGGCGGTCTGGCTGCACAAGGGCTTCGAGTTGCGGATCATCGACGACAAATTGCGCGGCATTGCGCTGGGCCACAAGAAATGGGACCTGACACCCGACAGCATCATCTCCCACGGCTGGGTCGACGACCTGGAGGTCCGGGTGCTCTCCATCAAGTGGGGCCCCACCGACTACGACGAAACGGACGTGGAGGTTCCCCGCGACGCGCCGGTCCACAGGATGTCGCTCGGCGACAAGAGCCTGATCAAGCCGGGGGCGCGGGTCTTTATCGGCGCGCACAAGGGTTCGGACGGCAAGTACGTGGCCGCATTCGTCATGGTAGGCAAAGACGGCATCGTCCCGTCGCTGTAGTAAGTGATTGTCTGAAATAAAGAGGTATTCAAATGAAAACAACATTCATGGCCGCCCTTAGGACGGATCGGAACGCTGCTGCATTCCCTGCCAAACGCATGCTCCTGGCCGCGACAGCGGTGCTCTTACTGGCACCGGCAGCGGTGAATGCAGCGGATCCTGGAGCATCGCAGGCGACCGGGAAGAACCCCGCCGTCACCCTGGAGAAGATTTCCGGGAGCGGCGTCAAGCGGGTTACGCTGAGCGCGAAGGCGGCCGAACGCCTGGGCATCGAGACCGGCACGGTGAGCGAACAGTCGCTCATCCGCAAGCAGATGGTCAGCGGGCTGATCATTGGCCCGGTCGATAAACAGCCCGAGAAAAAGCCTGGCGGCGGCACCTTTGGCGGCTTTGGGCAGGCAGTATTTGCCCCTGTGCCAACTGCGCCCGCACCGGCCGCACTGCAGAAACCGAGCGGTGGGTTTGTCGTTGTCGGAAAGGCCATCGCCGCACCCGCGACACAGTCTGTCCCGGCACTCATACCAGTGGCGGCAGCACTGGCCAGTCCCGCCGCATCTACCCTGGCGGCATCACCGCCCACAGCCAACGCACCCCTCGCAGGCGACGCCTGGGTGCAGGTGACCCTGACGCAGGGAGAGTGGGAAAGGCTCACAAAGGAACAGCCGGCACGCCTCCTGGCGCTTTCCACACGCGACAAATTTGCCACCGAAATACTTGCGCAGCCCTCAGGTATGGCGCCGCTTGAAGACACGAAGCGCACGATGTTGACGCTCTACTACGTGGTGCCCGGCAAGGACCATGGCCTGACGATGAACAGCCGCGTGCGGGTCGAACTGCAGCATTCAGGCAATGAGGAAAAGCACAGGGTCGTGCCCTACAGCGCCGTGTACTACGACGGCAAAGGCGATCCTTGGGTCTACGTCAACACCAAAACGCTGACGTACGAACGCCAGCGCATCAACGTGGCAGTTATTGTCGGCGACCTCGCGGTTCTTTCCGACGGGCCACCAATTGGAACTCCGATAGTCACCGTGGGATCGTCGCTGCTTTTCGGTGCCGAGGTATTCGGGAAATAGGGGTACGGCGGCAGGCCGCCAGGCGGCGTTGCAACCTTGACGAAAACGAAATAACTGAAAGAGGTTTGATATGTTGCGCTGGATTATTGGTTCAAGTCTGCAGTTTCGCTATCTGGTGTTGGCAGTCGCCACAGCATTGGTCCTGTTCGGGACTAGCCAGCTGAACAAGATTCCCGTTGACGTCTTTCCCGAATTCGCACCCCCAATGGTCGAGGTTCATACCCAGGCGATCGGCTTGTCGGCCGATGAGGTGCAAAGTCTGATCACCCTCAACCTGGAAGAGTTGCTTTCCGGTGTGCCATGGCTGGAATCGATTCGCTCCCAGTCGGTAACGGGTCTGTCGTCAATCATGCTCACCTTCAAGCGCGGCACCGAGATCATGAAGGCCAGGCAGATGATTCAGGAGCGCTTGACACTGGCATACACCCTGCCAAACGTCGCGCAGCCGCCAGTGATTTTGCAGCCCCTGTCGGCGACCTCCCGCTTCATGATGGTAGGAATTTCGTCAGACCAGGTTGAGCCGACAGAGCTGTCACTGCTCACGCGCTGGACTATCAAACCGCGCCTGCTGGGGGTGCCCGGTGTTGCCAACGTAGCGATCTGGGGTCAGCGGCTGCGGCAAATGCACGTACAAATCGACCCCAATCGGCTGCGCGACGCCAAGGTGATGCAGGAAGACATCATTGCCGCCGCCGGGGACGCGTTGTGGGTGTCGCCCCTGACTTTTCTCAAGGGATCGTCGCCGGGAACAGGCGGCTGGATAGACAATAAAAACCAGCGGCTCGGTGTTCAGCACACGATGCCCATTGAGACACCGGAACAGATGGCCAAGGTGGCCGTTACCTCGCCCAGTTTGTTGCTCTCTGGCAAGAGCATGTCGCTTGGCGAGGTCGCCGAGGTGACCTTCTCGCATCCGCCCCTGATTGGTGACGCGGTGGTGAATGACCGCGGTGGCGGTCTGATGCTGGTGATCGAGAAATTTCCGTCCGCCAATACGCTGGAAGTCACGCGTGCGGTCGATCGGGCGCTGGCTGAGCTGGGCCGAGGTCTGCCCGGGGTAATGGTCGATAGCAATGTGTTCCGGCTGGCGTCGTATGTCAACGACTCAGTCTCCAATCTGACCCAGGCCATCGCCATCGGTGGCGTCCTGGCGCTGCTGGTGATTGGTGCGTTCCTGTTCAATTGGCGTAGTGCCTTGATCAGCGCGGTGTCGATCACGCTCTCGCTGCTCACTGCCGTGATCGCCCTGCACCTGGCCAAGGCCACGATCAACACCATGATTCTGGCAGGGCTGGTCGTCGCCCTCAGCGTGGTTATCAACGATGTGGTCGTCAACGGGAACACGCTGCTGGAACGACTGCGCGCGCGCCAGCCTGACAGCGAGGTGTCCATGCTTAACGTCATTTTCGAAGCAACGACGAAATCGCGACGCGACGCCCTGTATGCGACGCTGATTGTGATTCTTGCCGTCCTGCCCATCTTCTTTATGGGCGGGGTAGCGGGCGCGTTCTTCGAACCGCTGGCTCTTGCTTACGTGCTGGCAGTGGTGGCTTCCATGCTGGTGGCCCTCACGGTAACGCCTGCGCTAAGCCTGATGCTGCTGGGTAAAACGACAAGCGCAGATCGTGAATCGCCCATCGCGGTCTGGCTAGGCGGCAGATATGATGCGGCGCTGCGGCGTGTAACAGGTGTGCCTCGCAAGCTGTTTCTTGGCGCCGGCATCGCGTTAGTAGTGGCCATTGGTGCATGGCCGTTGCTGGGCCAATCGCTGCTTCCTTCTTTCAAGGAACGCGACTTGCTGGTGAACTGGTCAACCCCGCCCGGCACGTCCCATGCGGAAACGTACCGGATCACCTCCCAGGTCAGCAAGGAGTTGCGATTGCTGCCCGGCGTGCGCTCGGTTGGCGCCCATGTGGGGCGCGCGGTGACGGGCGACCAGATAGTCGGTATCAATTCGAGCCAGATATGGATCAGTCTCAAACCTGGAGCTGACTACGACAAGACCGTGGCAGCGATACGAGAGACGGCCGATGCCTATCCGGGCATCAAGCACACAGTGCATTCCTATTTGCGCGACAAAGTCCGCGAAGTGCTCACCGGCGCGAGCAATGCGATTGTCGTGCGCATCTATGGCCAGAAGATCGAGGTCCTGAACCAGAAGGCTGAGGAGGTCAGGCAAGCGCTTTCCGGCATCAAGGGGCTGGTTGATCTGCGCACTGATGGCCAGGTGGAGGAACTTCAGGTGCAGGTCAAGGTGGATCTCGACGCCGCTGGCCGCGCTAACGTCAAGCCCGGAGACGTGCGGCGCTCCACGGCAACTGTGTTTTCCGGTCTGGTAGTCGGCTATTTGTTTAAGGACCAGAAGATCTATGAAGTGGTGGTCCATGGCGCGCCAGAGGCTCGCCAGAGCCTGAGCAGTCTGAAAGATCTATGGGTTGAAAAGTCAGACCGCACCCACTCGCGCCTAAGCGACGTCGCCGACGTGCGTCTGGTATCAACACCGACGGTTTTGCGGCACGAGCGTATCGCGCCTTACGTCGATGTCGTGGCCAACGTGGCAGGGCGCGATGCCGCCAAGGTGGCTGACGAGGTCGAAGACCGACTCGAAACGATAAAGTTTCCGCTTGAATATCACCCGGAACTTTTGGGTGAAGCAACCGAGCGCCAAAGCGCCCAGCAGCACATGCTAGGTGTAGCCATCGCCGCCTTGATCGGTATTTTTCTTGTCATGCAGGCTTGCTTTGGAAGCTGGCGCCTCGGGATGATCGCTTTCGCAGGGCTCCCGGCAGCTGTCGCAGGCGGTGTGCTGGCAGTGTTGGTGAGCGGTGGTGTGGTTTCGCTGGGATCGATTGTGGGTTTTCTTGCAGTGCTGGGGATTGCCGCCCGCAACAGCATCACCTTGGTTGCTCACTACCAGCATATTGAGGCACAAAAACAGGTGCCCTTTGGGCTCGACCTTGTCCTTCTCGGCGCACGGGAAAGACTCTCGTCCATCCTGGGAGGATCCCTCGCGATCATCGTCGCGCTGTTGCCGATCATTGCTTTCAAACTGAGTGCCGGACTGGAGATCGTGCAGCCGATGGCCATTGTCATCGTGGGGGGTCTTATTGCCTCTACGTTGTTCACCTTGCTCGTCCTGCCGGCCTTGTATCTGCTCATCGGGTCCAAAGCGCAACGCCACTCTGATCTTGGTTTGATGGGCCGCCAGGTCAACCCACATTCACCATGACGCAGGCGCGGTGGGGGCAAATTTGACGACAACGATGAGAGGCAGCGTTTTAGGCATGAAGCGGATGCCAGGGTGTACATGGCTTGCGCGCAGTGCCGCTATCGGGCGTGTCTGGGTGCCGCAAGGGCCAAGACATGAAATTGGTTAACTACAACGGAGAAATTTCATGATGAAAAAGACAATTCAGTGCCTGTTTGCTGCTGCGTCAATTTTCGTGGCTTGCACGGCAAGTGCGCAGGGTCAGGCAACGCGCTCGACATGGCAGGAGGAGTTCGGTATATCGAACTGCAAACTCGTGACCCAGGGCAAAAATCAGTACCTCGTGCTGGAGCCGGGTTTTCAGCTTGTCCTTGAAGGCGGCGATGCAAAGCTCCAGATCACGGTCCTCGATGAGACCAAGATAGTCGATGGGGTCACGACACGCGTGGTTGAGGAGAGAGAGTGGAAGAAAGGAGAACTGTATGAAGTCGCCAGAAATTACTTCGCGATGTGCAAGCAAACCAAAGACGTGTTTTATTTTGGTGAAGATGTCGATTTCTACGAGGGTGGCAAGGTGGTCAAGCACGACGGCACGTGGCATGCGGGCGTGAATGGCAACCGGGCCGGCCTCTTGATGCCCGGCGCGCCGAAACTGAAGATGAAGTACTACCAGGAGATCGCCCCCAAGGTGGCAATGGACCGGGCCGAGATCATGAGTCTCAATGAGACCTGCAAAACCCCTGCCGGGACTTTTCCCAAATGCCTGAAGGTCAAGGAAGGAACGGCCCTGAACCCCATCGAGATTGAATACAAGTACTACGCACCGTCAATCGGCCTCGTCAGGGACGGCGACTTGCGCCTCACCAAATACGGCTTCATCAACGGCAAATAGGCCGATCACATCCTGCCCGTGCATCGGCGTGCAGGAGATGGGGTGCACTCCTTTAGATGGCCGGTTGTCGGCTGGCCGCAACAATCGCTGGCCGGCGCCGGGACAGAATGCGGCCACCGGTCACAACTTGCATGTGCAGGTGTTGCAATTTAGCCGGCGCTGCGCAATGATTCATTGCAATGATGTGTAACTTCGCTGCGATGATGAGGAACAACGGCTTGAACCGAATGCTGATCAATCACTGTCAGCATCTCGAGGGACAGGAAGGCGTGCCGTTCGGTATTGACCTGGTGCTGCGCGGAACGCGGGAACGGCTGACACCTATCCTGGCCAGTTCCGCGGCGATTGTGGTTGCGTTGCTGCCGATTGTCGCTTTCGGAGGAGGCCCCGGTCTCGAGATCGTGCAGCCCACGGCACTCGTCATCATCGGCGGCCTTCTCGCATCCACCCTGGTTACATTGTTTGTCATACCGGCCCTCTATCTGATCAGCGGGGCGGAAGCTGGCTGCCAATCCGACCTCGGACTGGCGGGTGAGTAAAAAAAACTTGAAGGTTGAAAATGAAAAAATCAAAAGTCCGCGTAATACGCTTAACTGCGCTCGCTGTCGCGTTGGGTTCGGCCC
>JBKJZS010000037.1:0-5475 GCA_046714915.1 Polaromonas sp.
CCCTTGCGCGATGGTCAAGAAAACCAGCGCGGCAAAGGTAATGCTCAATCGGGTGCGGATCATGCAGCTAGTACTGCAACCCGGAAGTAGCGAAACATAATGAAAGTGATGGCTTCGTGCCCAGGGCAAGGCGCAAGCCGCAGCGAAGGCTGACCGCCTTCGCAAGGGTTGCAACGCCGCCGGGGGTGCGAAGACGCGCTTTCATGTTTCGATATTTTCGGGTTGCAGTACTAGGGCCGGCGCGAAGCGCAGGTCGCTCAGCGTGTCTTCGTGGCTGCAGCCCAACACGGGTGTCAGCCGGCAATGCCGCCAGCCGGTCCAGCGAGGCCTGCATTTATGGTGGCGTGCCTTCAACGAGGCGCCCGCAACCGCCGGAAAAGAGCGTATCACCGCATAACAGCACCGGCCGGCCATCCAAGGCAGGGCTGGGCAGTAAAAGGCAATGTGGCCTGCCTTGTGCCCTGGCACCTCCAGCGCTGTACCGTGTGGCCGCCCTCGAGGCGTGTGAACGGCTCGGGGATAGGCTCGCGGGCCGGGCCAAACAGCTTGGCGCCGGTGGCCTCGCGGTGCGCATCGACACCGCCGATCTGGTCGGCGTGGTGGTGCGTGACTAGAATCGACTCCAATTGCAGTCGGCTTTCCTGCGCACACGAAGCACGGGTTGGGCATCGCGCGAATCGTCAATCGCGGCGCGCTGTCCGTCGTGGAGCAGCCAGAGGTAGTTGTCGCTAAAGGCAGGAATGGGAATTAAGTACATGCAGCGGTCTTGATGGGCTCACAAATTATAGGTTTCACAGATTGGTTCAAAACCCCGCCTGGCGAGTATTTGCTGGCGTGGGAGCGCGATCGATTCGACCAGGCGGTGGCGGACATGTTTGGCTACCATGCGTTGCAGCTCGGCTTGCCAGCGCTTGACGCACTGCGCAGCAACCGCATGCCGCACAAATGGCTGGCCCTGCAAGGCGCCGACGCCGGCCTCCTTCTTGATCCACTCCCTACCGCTGTCAGGCACGACGGTGCGACCCCTCCGTCAGCTACAGGTTCCCTGCGCGTCGCGTTGCTGACAGATTCAGCCGCCTTGCCTTTTCCCGAGAACAGCCTGGACCTGGTTTTATTGCCACACACGCTGGAACTCAGCAGCGACCCGCATGCGACGCTGCGCGAGGTCGAACGCGTGCTGGTGCCCGAAGGCCGCGTTGTCATTAGCGGCCTGAATCCCGCCAGCCTGTGGGGCTTGCGGCAACGGCGCGCGCACTTTTACCGACGCCTCGGCTATGGTGAACTATTTTTACCGGAAGCCGGTGAATTTATTGGTTACTGGCGGTTGCGGGACTGGCTCCGTCTCCTGGGTTTTGAGGTTGAGTCGGGCCAGTTCGGCTGTTACCGGCCTGCCGTCAGCAGCCAGGTTTCGCTGGAGCGTTTTTCCTGGTTGGACAAGGTGGGCCAACGCTGGTGGCCGATTTTGGGTGCGCTATATTTTCTCGTGGCCGTCAAACGGGTGCGAGGTATGCGGTTGCTCGAGCCCAACTGGAAAACGCAGAAGGCGGTAGCGACTGCCCCGGTGGCTATTGCCAATCAGGTCCGGCGCTAGCGAGCGCTTGACAAAAACCATTCCGCTGAATCTTCTCCATTTATTTCATACGTTCCGACCCCAACATGGACTCCTGTAACTCATGACAGACCTTTCGCAAGACACAGTACAACATGTGGTGATTTATACCGACGGCGCTTGCAAAGGCAACCCTGGTCCGGGTGGCTGGGGCGCAATGCTGACGACCGGCGACACGGTCAAGGAGTTGTTTGGTGGCGAATTGGGAACGACGAACAACCGCATGGAAATGACTGCAGTGATTGAAGCGCTGGCCGCGCTAAAACGCCCTTGCCGCGTGACGATCCATGCTGACAGCCAGTACGTGCTCAAGGGCATCACCGAGTGGATTCAGGGCTGGAAAGCCAGGGGCTGGCGCACAGCCGCCAAACAGCCCGTGAAAAACGTTGATCTCTGGCAAAAACTCGACGCACTGGTCACTGGCAGCGGTCACAAAATCGAATGGCGCTGGGTCAAGGGCCATGACGGCGATCCTGGTAACGAGCGCGCCGATGCGCTGGCCAATAAAGGTGTCGATATGGCATTGTCAAAAGCCTGAAAAAGCCCCGAAAAAAACCTGAACACGCAGCTAAGGATGACTTAACTTTCATCCTTGGTACCGACGAATGCCGCGCAAGCAAATTTGGCGCGGGATCACGGCAAGTGGATCAGGGCGAGCCTCAGAACTTCTCCGGGCGAAGAATTTCGACCTCCTGGAGAAAGGCCACCATTGCATAGTCGACGTAATAACGGGCCTGGATGTGGACGAGGACAGCTTCGGCCTGGGCGCGCGGGCAGATCACCTCAATCCGAATGTTGGCGGCTTCTCCCCACGCCGCATCGCGCACGCCGCGGCTACCCCAGCCTCGCGCATCCGAAACCGTGTAGCCACGCACGCCCAATCGCTCAAGGTCGCGCAGCAGGGGTTGCTCGATGGCGGCCTCGGCGATCACGATAAGCAGCGTTCGTTTTTCTGTTGCCAGGGTCATGGAGTCGCTCCCGAAAGTTTCATAGCCAGCTGATGGTAAAGCGGAATGCCGACCACGATGTTGAAGGGAAAGGTGACGCCGAGCACTGCGGCAAGGGACAGGGCCGGATTGGCCTCAGGAACCGCCAGACGCATGGCCGCCGGCACGGCGATATAAGAGGCGCTGGCCGCCAGGGTGGCAAGCAGCGTCAACCCGCCGACCGACAATCCCAGGGCCATGCCGCATCCCAGCCCTAGCAGCCCCGAAAACAGCGGCATGAGCAGACCGAATGCAACGATGAACACGCCGCGCCGTCGCAACTCGCCCAGCTGGCGGCTGACGATCAACCCCATCTCCAGCAGGAACAAGGCCAGTACGCCCTTGAACAGGTCAAAAAACAGCCCTTTGATAGGCAGCAGACCTTCCGGGCCGGCCGCCCAGCCTATCGCCATCCCACCCAGCAGCAGCATCACGCCCTTGCCCAGAAAGGTTTCGTGCGCCAGCATCCGCCAGTTAGTTTGCTTGCCGACACCACGCACGAGCACGATGCCGACCATGATGGCCGGTACCTCCATGACAGCCAGGAAAATCGCCATTTGCGGTTCAAACGCAATGTTTCGGGTCATCAGCCAGTTGACGCCTACCGCAAAGGTGGCGACGCTGACGGAACCGTAATGAGCCGCTGTGGCCGCTGCGTCCGCTCGCCCCAGGCGGCCCACGGAGCGCAGGATGGCGAAGGCAATAAGTGTTTGTACGACTCCCAGCAGAATCACCGCGCCGAGTTGCGGCAGCAGCGGGCCGAGCGCTTGTGTCGCCAAGCCTTCCCCGCCCTTGAGGCCGATGGCCAGTAACAGGAAAGTTGACAAAGATTCATACAGGGCCGCCGGCAACTTGACGTCTGAACGAACCAGGCCTGCCACGAGGCCGAACAGGAAAAACAGGACAACGACGTCGATCATGGTGTGCCGAGCGGCCCGCTGATGGGCGCCATCAGACACACGCCAAGGGGAGTGTCCCGGGCTTGTCGGGACCATGCGTTTTCGCGCGCGCGCGATTTAGATCGATTCATGCAGTGTTCTCTGTTGAAAAAAATAGTGATTTCCATGCCAATTGCATCATTTCGCCTTTTCCAGTTCCATTTTCTCAACGCGTGCATCCGGGTTTGCCGTGGTCACACCGGTCCGCATCGGCGTGTTTGAGGTCGACACGCGCTCGCGCAATCGCCCCATCGCAGTCCTCGGTTTTTCTCGCTTGGTTCAGGCGGCATTGAGGTGACTTCACCGGATCGCCATGCACTACGAACCGGACGCATTTGCCATGAACATCAACTGCGCCCGGTCTGCCGGATTCATCCCGCCACGGGCAGGAGGCTCCAGGAAGGCGCCCCGGCATCTTACGTGAAGCTGCTCGACCTACCCGGGTAAGCGGGTCAAGGTCTGCCACAGCGAGGCGATTCGACAACTTTATCGAGACCGGGTTCACGGGCTCCGTTCCCCATTGGATTCCGGGAGGAAGCTTGATTGCGGGGCGGGACCGGGCAGCCGGTTAACCTCACGAAGCACGGGTTCAAAGTGCTTCGCATAATGGGTCTACTCCCGTTCCTTCCATCCACGTTCTAACTTTCTGGAGAACCTCATGGCTCAATACAAGATCGCTGTCGTCGTCGGTAGTCTCCGCCAGGAGTCCTTCAACAAGAAGCTCGCCCAGGCGCTTGAAAAGCTGTTTCCGGCTGAGTTCAGCTTTACCCCTGTGCGCATTGACGACTTGCCGCCGTATAACCAGGACGACGATGGCAACCCGTCAGAGCTGGTGAAACGCCTCAAAGGCGAGATTACGGCGGCGCAGGGAGTGCTGTTTGTCACGCCCGAGTACAACCGCTCCATTCCTGGCGTTCTAAAAAACGCCATTGACCACGCGTCGCGTCCCTACGGCAAAAGCGTGTGGAACGGCAAGCCTGCCGGTGTGATGGGTGCCTCTGTTGGCTCGACTGGCACGGCACTGGCCCAGCAGCACCTGCGCAACATCCTCGCCTACCTGAATATGCCCACACTGGGCCAGCCCGAGGCTTTCATACACAACAAAGAAGGGCTGTTTGACGAGGCCGGCAACATTGGCGAGGCCAGCCTGAAGTTCCTGCAGGGCTGGGTCAATGAGTACGTGGCCTGGGTGAAGAAGCACGCCTGAAGCGTCGCTTTCAGGCCGGCGTACCTTGTTGTTATCGGCTTCAGGCGGCCAATGCAGCCAGGGGCTGGTTGGCTGCCACCGTGGTTTGTGCCTTGATTTCAACTTCAGCCGCTGCCAGCGCTGCGGCCTTGGCCGTTTCGCCCATCGCCAGGCCTTCGGCGCGCACAAAGCGCACGTCGGTCACGCCGAAGAAACCGAAGATGGTCTGCAGGTAGCTTTCCTGGTGTTCCAGGGCACGCATGGCTTCACTCGTTGAATACACACCGCCGCGGGTCGAGGCAATGATCACGGTCTTGCCGCCGGCCAGGCCCACCGGGCCTTTTTCCGTGTAGCTGAAGGTGCGGCCGACTTGCGCCACGCGGTCAATCCAGGATTTCAGCTGGGTCGGGATAGCAAAGTTGTACAGCGGGGCGCCGATCACGAGCACATCAGCGGCCAGAAATTGCGACACCAGGGCTTCGGAAACGGCGTTCTCACGCTTTTGCACGTCGTTCAGTTCAGCACCGGCGGGGGCCCGAAAACCGAGGGACTCGGCCGACAGGTGGCTGGGGGTCTCCACCGCCAGGTCCAGGTAGCTGACTTCGGTGCCGGGGTTGCTGGCGCGCCACGATGCAACGATTTGCGCCGTGAGCTGGCGTGAAACCGAATTGCCGCCAAGAATGCTCGAGTCGATGTGAAGCAGTTTGCTCATGATGAATTTCCTTGGGTTGAAGTTGAATCAGGTTGTTGGCCGTA
>JBKJZS010000038.1:0-5156 GCA_046714915.1 Polaromonas sp.
CCGACCAGCACCAGCCCTATCGGTTCAGGCACAGCACGATGGCCGCCAAGACGCGCATCAAGGCCAGGAGCAGCCCTTCGACCCCTTCGACGGTGCTCAGGACAGGCGGCTCAGGGGGAACGGTTCATAGTTCACAAGGCCGGATCAATATCCACAGTTGGTGATTCAAAAACCAGCAACCCGCCCTGGGGCAATATTGGATCGGCAGGGTGGGTCCATATTCAAGCGGCGCTGACAGGCGTGCCTTGAGGCATACACGCCGCTGGCCCACAATGGACGCCATGCGCAGACATTTTTCCGAAACCACCGGGCCACAGCGCCTTATCTACGGATTGCTGGCGGGCCTGATCACGGCGGCGCTGCCGGTGCCGCTGGTGTGGCAGTTCCGCGGGCTGTTGGGATGGTGTGTGGGTATTGCTGTCTTCTTGCTGCTGACTTGGTGGCTGTGTGTGAGCTTTAATTCCAAACGCACGCGTGAGCGCGCCCAGGCCCAGGACGAACCCAGTGTGGTGCTTTTTCTGCTGATGCTGCTGATGACCATGGCTTGCGTGGCGGCCATTGCCGTGATGATGCAGCAGACGCGGGACCTCTCGGGCATGGAGCGCGCACTGCATATTGCACTGTCGATGGCGGCTCTTGCGGCGTCCTGGCTTTTCATTCAGGCCATTTTTGCGTTTCACTATGCGCACCGCTATTACCAGGAAGAAATGCGGAAAGAACCGGCTGGCGCGGGCCTGTTGTTTCCCGGCGGCCTGGATCCGGATTACTTCGATTTTCTGTACTACGCCCTCGTCGTCGGCATGACCTCGCAGGTGTCTGACGTGCAGGTGACCTCGCGCGAGATGCGCCGGCTCACGCTGGTACACGCTGTGCTTTCCTTCGCCTTCAACATGCTGATCCTGGCGCTGAGTATCAATGTGGTGGCCGGCGCCCTGCAGTAAGCCGCAGGCTTTTCTGCCCCGGCTGGGCGCCACCGTTTTTCCAAGGTCATTGGATTGAGCGCGATCCGCAGTTTGCGATGTGTTGGCGCGCCCGGTTTTCGTTGATTTTTCTGGCGCAGTTCAGCGCGAAATTTTAAGCAGGCCGGTGGATAAGGCGGTGCCGCAGACAATCACCGCGGCGCAGAACAGCATCCACAGTGTTATGGCCTCGCCCAGAAACAAGGCGCCGTAGAACACGGCAAACACGGGCACGACAAAGGTCACCGCCAGCGCGCGGGCGGGTCCGGCGTTTTCGATCAGGCGGAAGTACAGAATGTAGGCGATGCCGGTGCACAACACGCCGACGGCCAGCAGGGCCAGCCACGCGCTGCCGCCGGGCGCGCGCGCGGGCCACAGCCACAGCGCCGGCAGCGCCAGGCCCAGCGTGGCGCCGATCTGGCTGCCGGCGGCGGTGACCAGGGGTGGCAGGCCGGTTAAATAACGCTTGGTGTAGCTCGCCGACAGCGCGTAACACAGGCAGGCCAGCAGGCAGGCCAGCACCGCCCAAATCGGCGCCACGCCGGAGGCATCGGGCTTGAAGGTCGCTTTGTCCCCGGCCAGCAAGGCCACGCCGGCAAAACCGACGACGAGGCCGAGAACGCGCGAGCGGTTGGGCCGGTCTTTGAGCCAGAGCCAGGCCACGATGGCGCCAAACATCGGCACGGTAGCATTGAGAATGGCCGACAGCCCGGTGCTGATCGACAGCAGCGCAAACGCAATGCAGGCAAATGGAATGCCCGAGTTGAACAGGCCGACCAGGAAAACACGGCGCCAGTTTTTGACCAGCTCTGGCCCCAGTCCGCGCAGCAGCACCAGCGGCAGCAGGAAAACGGCGGCAATCGCCACACGCACGGCGGCGGTGGGGAGCGGGCCAAACTCTACCGTTCCGATGCGCATGAACAGAAAGGACGAACCCCAGATGGCCGCCAGCAAAACAAAATCGGTGAGCCAGGCTTTGTTTTCAAGAACAGGTAGCGCAACCGTCACAGCCCGCCCTCAAGGGACACACCCTCCAGCTTGAGCAAGGCGCTTTTGCGGTCCAGCCCGCCGGCGTAACCGGTGAGGGCGCCGTTGGCGCCCATCACGCGGTGACACGGCACGATGATGCTGACCGGGTTGCGGCCCACCGCGGCTCCTACGGCGCGCACCGCCGCCGGTTTGCCAATGCGGGCACTGACCTCGCTGTAGCTGGTGGTGCCGCCCTGCGGTATGGCCAGCAAGGCCTGCCAGACCGATTGCTGGAAGGCCGTGCCGTGGGCCAGGTCCAGCGGGACATCGAATTGCGTGCGTCCGCCCGCGAAGTATTCGGTGAGCTGCTGGCTGACTTTTTTCAGCACGGGATGGTCGGGGTCAGCGGGCCAAACCGCTGGCCCCGCCAGTTCCTGAGGGAGATGACGCTGGCCTTCAAACCAGAGCCCGGCCAGGCCTTTGCGGGTCGCCGCGATGATGATGGTTCCCAGGGGGCTCTGGAACTGGGTTTGGACGATGGATGTATCAAATTTCATGGTGATCTCCTTTGGAGTGTCTCTCATTTGCTGCAGGACGTTTTGCAGCGTCTTTTCATGATTTTTCAGGATTTATGGAGAGATTTATTGCTGCAACCCTTTCCGGACGGGCGCGAGAAGCTATCAATTTAGTAGTATGTGGCGGGCTGACCGATGCCGGGGCAGCGCCGGCTTCCATCGCGCCGCTCCAGGCGCGAATCACCGCATAACTGCGCCACGGCTTCCAGGCGATGGACGCCAGCTCGGCTTCCCGGGCCGGATTTTTCAAACCCTGCACGCCCAGCGCCTTGTGCAGCGCCACATCGCCGGCTGGAAATGCGTCAGGCCAGCGCAGTGCGCGCATGGCGATGTACTGCGCCGTCCAGTCGCCAATGCCGGGCAGCTCTTTCAGCGCGTCGATGGTGGCGTTGACATCGGCGCCGCCATGCAATTGCAGGCGCCTCGAAACCACCGCTTTCGCAATCCCGACAATCGCGATCTGCCGCTGTTTGACAATGCCGAGCTGGCCCAGCGTATCACCGCTGGCCTGGGCCAGCACGGCCGCCGGAGGGAACAGCCGCGTCAGTTCGGGCCACGGCGTTTCAATCGGCTCCCCCAGTTTGTCGACAATGCGCTGCGCCAGCGTGCGGGCAGCCGCCACTGTGATCTGCTGACCCAACACAGCGCGCACCGCCAGTTCATAACCGTCCATCGCGCCGGGCACACGCAGGCCGTCGCCGCCCGGAAAACTGCTGTGCAGCGCGCTATTGATGGCCTGCGGGTCGGCGTCGAGATCCAGCATCGCGCGCAACCGGCGTATCACCAGCGGCAAGACTTCGCGCAAGGAGTCACTGACACGCAGCTCGACCTGGCAGCGGCGCTCGTCAAAACCGGCGAGTAACCAGCCGGCATGGGTTTTGCCACCAGTTTCAATGCGAAAAGTGCGTCCAATCGTTGAACCGTTTGCATCGTCAGCTACAAATTCCATAGCGCTTATCTGCCGCTTCTTGAAGAAACCCGTCATCGCGGCGACGTCATAGGGCGGGCGATAACCGAGCTTCACGGTGATGCCCTGGTCTGACGGCGTCGCCCCCTGGCGCCGCAGCTGCGTCGGGTTCAGGCCGTAGTGATCGAGAAAGGCGGCATTGAAGCGCCGTACGCTGGCGTAGCCGCTCATCAACGCAATCTGTGTGACGGGCAAAGCAGTGTCGGCCAGCAGCTGCTTGGCCGTCAGCAGGCGGCGTGTCTGCAGATATTGCACCGGCGATACGCCAAACTGCGTGTCAAAAATCCGCCGCATATGGCGGTCGCTGACGCCCAGACGCGCAGCCAGTTTTGCGACGGTGGGCTCCGCCGTGCGCCGCGAAGGGCCGTCCCGGGCAAGCACCGCCCCCTCGGGGGGCAGCGTGGTACGCGAAGCGACAAGCGTGGGGGAGAAATCTGTCCAGGCTTCGGGCTCGTCCAGCAGGCGCGCCGCCTGGTGCGCCAGAATGTAAGACGCATCCTGAATCGACCACACCACCGAGTGCGGCGCCAGCTCCGGCCGGCAGCGCAGGCAGGGCCGAAAGCCCGCATGCTCGGCCTGCGCTGCGTGGTGAAAGAAGCGGCAGTTTTCGCGCTTGGGCGTTTTGACGTTGCAGACCGGCCGGCAATAAATGCCGGTTGATGTAACCCCGGTAAAAAAACTGCCGTCAAAGCGCGCGTCCCGCGCTTTCAGGGCGAGGTAGCAGGCGTCGTCGGCGAGACAGGCGGTGTCCGGGTTCATGGCTTCATGATACGCGGCGGGTAGGCCCCGACTAGCCGTTTTCGGACATCTTCCTCACCACCCTGGCGCCTACAATCCATGCTGGTCCCGCAACTCCAGAAAACCCCATCTCATGCAGATTGACGCATCGATTTTCAAGGCTTACGACATCCGCGGCGTGGTGCCCGCTACCGTCAATGAATCCATGGCCGAGACGCTTGGCCGGGCTTTTGGCAGCATCGCATTGGCCGAAGGTGAAAACACCGTGGCGGTGGGGCGCGACGGCCGCCTGAGCGGGTCGGCCCTGAGTGCCGCGCTGATTCGCGGGTTGGTGGCCAGCGGTGTCGATGTGATTGATGTGGGAATGGTCACCACCCCGATGCTGTATTTTGCGGCCAGTACGCTGGCCAGATCCGGCATCCAGATTACCGGCAGCCACAACCCCAGGGACTACAACGGCTTCAAGATGGTGCTGGCCGGCCGTGCGATTTACGGCGAAGAAATCCAGGCCTTGCGCCGCAAGATGGAAACCCCCGCGCTTGTCGCTTCGCGAACCTTCGGCGGTGCGCTGCCCCTTTCTCCAGGAGGAGGGGCTACTTTTCCCAAGAGCGGCCCGGCGAAAAATTTTCCTGCTTCCACACCGCCCGCCCGCAACGGAACAATCAGAAACATCAATGTGCTCGCCCCTTACCGCGACCGCATTGTCTCGGACATCAAACTGACCCGACCAATGAAGGTGGTGATTGATTCTGGCAACGGCATTGCCGGTGCATCCGCTCCAGCCATTTTTCGCGCACTCGGCTGCGAGGTGATCGAGCTCTTCAGCGAGGTTGACGGCAGCTTTCCGAACCACCACCCGGACCCGAGCAAACCGGAAAACCTGAAAGACCTGATTACCGCGCTGCAGTCCAGCGACGCAGAACTGGGCCTGGCCTTTGACGGCGACGG
>JBKJZS010000039.1:0-14038 GCA_046714915.1 Polaromonas sp.
GCCGCATGTCCCACTGCACAGGCCCGCGAGGCATGGATTGCGGGTCAAGCCCGCAATGACAACTTCAGGCCTCATCCACGTCCCCGCCAGTTGGTGACAGTGAAAATGAATCCCGGCTCACGCCCGGCTGACAGGTTTCTCGGTATTCGACGCGGTTTATTGATCCGGGCCTTGTGAAGTATGAACCGTTCGCCCTGAGCCGCTCGTCCTGAGCACCGTCGAAGGGGTCGAAGGGCTGCGCTGGCTTCGACAAGCTCAGCCCGAACGGAAGTGAAGACTTCATCGGGCCGGAGCAATAAGTAAGTGCCATTCGCCTTAAAGCACCATTCACAGCACCACTTTGACCATCGGGTGCGTCGACAGTGTCCGGTACAGCTCGTCGAGTTGCTCGCGGCTGGTCGCTGTGACGGTGATGGTGATGCCCAGGTACTTGCCGCCCTTGCTTTCGCGCAGCTCGATGGTGGAGGCGTCAAACGCCGGGTCGAACGCACGCGCAATCAGGCTGATGGCGTGGACCAGTCCTTCAGTCTTTTCCCCCATCACCTTGATCGGGAACTGCGACGGGTACTCGATCAGCGACTCCTGGCGCGGGGTTTCGGGGGGCTTGGGCGGCAGGGTCATGCGGTTTGCTCTTGTTTGGCGCGCTGGTAAGCCGCGTGCAGCCGGGCGCAGACCGGTCCCGGTTTGCCGCTGCCAACGGCCTGGCCGTCCAGCGAGGTGATGGCCAGCACTTCCTTGGTGGCCGATGACAGCAGCAGCTCGTCGGCGCCGAACACCTCTTCGCGGCTGATGCGGAGCAACTCAAAACCGATGCCGGCTTCGCGGCAGATGTCCTCGATCAGGCCGTAGCGTATGCCTTCGAGCACCAGATTGTCTTTGGGCGGGCCCAACACCTTGCCGTCCTGGACAACCCAGACGTTGCAGGCCGCCGCCTCGCTCAAATAGCCGTCCCGGAACATCACGGTTTCCACCGCATCCACATCGGCACTGATCTGGCGCGCAAACACCGCGCCCAGCAGGCTGGTGCTTTTGATATGGGCCTTGCTCCAGCGGAAGTCGTCGGCGGTGACGCAGGCCACGCCTTGGGCGCGTTGCTCGGGTGTCGGCGGCTTCATCGTGCTGGTCATCACGAAAACCGTGGGGCTCAAGTCGGGCGGCATCACGTGGTCACGCAGCGCCACGCCGCGGGTGATCTGGATATACACCAGCTGGTCAATTTTTTCCGGTGAAGTGTGCAGCGACAGGGCGTAGTCGGCGACCAGTTTTAGTGCGACCTCACGCCACTGGCCGTGCGACAACGGGTTGGCGACGCGCAGCTCGGCCAGGCTGCGGTCCAGCCGTGCCATGTGGTGGGCAAAGCGGAACAGGGCCCCACCATAAACCGGCACCACTTCATAGACGCCGTCACCGAAGATGAAGCCGCGGTCCATGACGCTGATCTTGGCGTCTTTGAGCGCGGTATATTCGCCGTTCAGGTAGCAGGGTGTGGCGGGCAGCAATGTGCTGGAGGTCGGGTGGGAAGGACTCATCATGGACGTCGACGGGGTGGGAGAGTTATTGTCGCGCGGACCTATCTGCCGTGACGCTGGACGCGTCGCTTGAACCAGATGCGCCCGCGCCAGATCAGCTTGACCAGGATGTATCCGCTGACTGAGCCGACGACTGAAAAAATGCCCATCCCGAGTACGGCGGGCCAGCCAAATCGTTCCAGCCACGCCATCGCATCGAACCCGCTTCCGGGCGGAGTCGCTTCGAGCGCCGCGGTGCCAGCGGCGACTTCGTCGGGCGCCAAGCCCAGAATCAGGCTGCCCAGCTTGTAAGCCAGCCAGAGCCAGAAGCCGATGGTGAACGGGTTGGTGATCAGCGTGGTTCCTGCGGCCACCGGGATGTTGCCGCGCCACCAGACGCAATGGGCTGCTGCCACCAGGATCTGGGCGACCGGCAACGCAAACGCCCAAAAGAGACCGATCGCCACTCCGCGGGCCACCGCCTCATGCTGCATATGCCACAGTTCCGGCTCCTGAAGACGATGCGCCACTGGCTTGAGCCAGGGATGGGCCGCCAGTGTTTCGCGGCTGAACCCGTGCGTGAAGCGGTCGGTCCAGCGTGCTTCGGGCCGCTTGTTGGTGGGGCGGATGGGAGGTGGTTTGCGCTGGCTCATGGGCGCGCCGGCCTTGCCGGAAAATGTCGGGTATTGTCAATTTTCAGCATGAATAGATCATCCTCGCAAAGTCCTGGTTTCCGGCCTGCTGATCCCTTACACGAAAAAAATCACGGCGCCAATGGCCAAGGCGCCAAGCAGCAGATTGAGCCCTGCCAGCATGGCGATCTGTCCGACGCGGCGCCCACCTTCGGGCCAGTCCGCCCTGGCCACGGCCAGCTTCAGGCGCCGGTAAGGTCCGAAATAAAGATGGCCAAACACCGCAAACATCAGCAAGCCAATGCCAAACATCAGGTGCCAGCCCAGCGGTGCGTTTTTCATGCCGACGGCCAGCATCATGCCCAGGCCAGTGATCAAAAGCAGGCCGATGGCGAGCCAGACGAAGGAGAAAAATCGCCCCAATACCAGCGCAATCAGCGGCAGGCGCTGAGGCGGGGCCAGTTGGGCGGTGGCCGCCGGGCGCAATGCAAACAGCATGAAGCTAATGCCGCCCAGCCACACGATGGCAGCTGCGATGTGGAGGAATTTCATCAGGGCGGGCATGGACAATCTTTCAAAAAAGTGAGTGCTGCAAAGTCTGGAATTTTTGCGCTTTGCGCAGCAGGCGAGCAGGCTGATTGTCGCCTGCAAAACGCCTCGTGTTTAGCGGGCGGCTATTGACCATCATCGCAGCGCCATGCAGGGGCTTTTTGCCTCGCTCGGGTTTCTACGTATAATCAAGGGCTTTGCTAAATAACCGTCTTGTAATCCGATCGTAATTTGTAATGGTCAAACTGGCAGATGCGGCGGTTCATCCCGCAGTGAAGAAAGTTTCAATTCAGAGTATTGAGGCTGGAGATGAGGATTTCAAGCCGCTGACGCGCGAAGAAGCGCAAAGGCTGCGTGAAGCCAGTCCTTCGCTGTCGCCCTGGTGGGTGGTGGGAGGGCAGTTGGTGGTCGGGGTTCTGGTGGCATGTGCCGCCTGGGCCTGGAGCGGAAGAAGCAATGTGGCCTGGTCGGTGTTCTACGGCGCGCTCACGGTGGTGATACCGGGCGCCCTGTTTGCGCGAGGTCTCGCCAGCAAGCTGTTGTCATTGAATCCGGGCGCTGCGGTGGCTGGATTTTTTTTGTGGGAAATGGTCAAGCTGGCCGCGAGTGTCGGGATGCTTTTTGCGGCCCCGCAGCTGGTGGCGGAGCTGGACTGGTTGGCAATGCTGATCGGTCTGATGGTGACCCTGCAGGTGTATTGGGTGGCGCTTTTGATGCGTCCAAAACGAAAAACGAATTAAAGAGTTAACAATGTCCGCAGAAGCAAACGCTCCGACAGCCAGTGACTATATTGTTCACCACCTGACCCATTGGCAAAACAAGCCGCAGACCGAAGTCGTCGATTTTTCCGTCTTCAATATCGATTCCTTGTTTTTCTCGATTCTGCTCGGCGTGGTGGGTTCTTTCTTTCTCTGGAAAGCAGCCCGCCGCGCGACATTCGGCGTGCCGGGTCGTTTTCAGGCTGCGGTTGAAATCCTGATTGAAATGGTGGATGCTCAGGCCAAGGCCATTGTTCACAATGCAAAGAGCCGCAAACTGGTGGCTCCCTTGGCGCTGACCGTGTTTGTCTGGATTTTCCTGCTCAACGCCATGGACTTGCTCCCGCTGGATTTGTTGCCCGTAGTGTGGGGCTGGATTTATGGCGCTGCCGGGTACGACCCGAGCCATGCCTATTTGCGCGTGGTGCCTACCGCCGACCTGTCCGTGACCCTGGGTTTGTCGGTTTCGGTTTTGTTGATCTGCCTTTTCTACAACATCAAGATCAAGGGAATCGGCGGTTGGACTCATGAGCTGATTTCCGCGCCATTCGGCACCAGCAAAAACCCGGTGTTTGCCGTCATTCTGGCGGTGGTCAACATTGCCGAGCAGTTGATCTCGTTTGTGGCCAAGACGGTGTCGCATGGCATGCGACTGTTCGGCAACATGTATGCGGGTGAGCTGGTGTTTATGCTGATTGCGCTGCTCGGTGGTTCGTGGGCGTTTTCGGCAGCGCCTTCAAGTTTGATGCTTTTGTTGCTGCATGTGGTGACGGGTTGGGCGTGGTCTGTGTTCCACATCCTGATCATCACCCTGCAGGCATTCGTGTTCATGATGTTGACCCTGGTCTACATCGGGCAGGCGCATGACGCGCATTAATTTTCGTTTTAGTTTTCTTTTTTTTGTTAATTTTGGAGTGAATCATGGAAGTTATTAGTTTTGCTGCTCTGGCTGCTGGTTTGATCATCGGCCTGGGTGCGCTGGGTGCCTGTATCGGTATCGGCATCATGGGTAGCAAGTACCTTGAAGCTGCTGCCCGTCAGCCTGAGCTCATGGGTGAGTTGCAGACCAAGATGTTCGTGCTGGCCGGCCTGATCGACGCCGCCTTCATTATCGGTACCGGTATTGCCCTGTGGTTCGCAACCGCCAATCCGTTCCTGGCTCAAATTGCACGTCTGGCCAAGTAAGCGCTGCCGGCAACACCTCGTTGAGGGAGATTAACTGTGAACATTAATGGAACTCTGGTGGCGCAAGCCATCGTCTTTGCATTGCTGGTGCTGTTCACGATGAAATTCGTGTGGCCACCGATCGCAAATGCACTGGACGAGCGCGCCAAGAAAATCGCTGAAGGCCTCGCTGCCGCCGATAAAGCCAAGTCCGAACTCTCCGTTGCCAACAAGCGCGTGGAAGAAGAGTTGGCCAAGTCGCGCAATGAGTCCACCGTGCGTCTGGCCGATGCCGATCGCCGCGGCCAGGCCATGATCGAAGAGGCCAAAGCCAAAGCGATGGAAGAGGGCAACAAGATTATTGCCGCCGCCAAAGTGGAAGCCGAGCAGCAAACCGTCAAGGCCCGTGAGACCCTGCGCGAGCAGGTTGCCGCACTGGCCGTCAAGGGCGCCGAGCAGATTCTGCGCAAGGAAGTCAATGCCGGTGTGCATGCTGACTTGCTGGGCCGCCTGAAAACCGAGCTGTAAGCATGGCCGAACTTGCCACCATTGCGCGTCCCTACGCCGAAGCGCTGTTCAAGGCAGCGGGTTCTGACCTGGCCGGTACTGCGGTCTGGCTCGACGAGCTGGCCGCGATTGCGTTCAATGCGCAGCTGCAGCAGTTTGCGAACAACCCCGGCGTCACGTCGGCCCAGACTTTTGACGTGATCACCGGTGTCGCCAAAACGGCCTTGCCGGAGTCCGCCAAAAACTTCCTGCGGGTCGTGATTGACAACGGTCGGCTGGGTGTATTGCCGGAAATTGCGCAGCAATTCCGCGCTTTGAAAAACGCGCAGAGCGGCTCCGCGGATGCCACGGTGTTCAGCGCCTTCGCGCTCGATGCCTCGGCCCTGGCTGAGCTGGCAACAACGCTGGAAAAACGTTTCGGCCGAAAGCTCAACCTCACGGTTGAGCTCGAACCGGCCTTGATTGGCGGCGTGCGTGTCGTGGCGGGTGACGAGGTGCTTGACACTTCGGTTAAAGCCCGTTTGGAACAAATGAAAGTGGCGCTGATGGCCTGAGCGTTCCGCTCGGGTTTTCAGCCAACAACATAGAAAGAAGGAAAGAGTCATGCAACTCAATCCCGCAGAAATTTCTGAACTGATCAAGAGCCGCATCGAAGGCTTGACCGCCAGCAGCGACATCCGTAACCAGGGCACCGTTGTATCGGTGGCCGACGGTATCGTTCGTATCCACGGCCTGTCCGATGTGATGCAGGGCGAGATGCTGGAATTCCCCGCCACCGCTGACGGTACGCCGACCTATGGCCTGGCGCTGAATCTGGAGCGCGACTCGGTCGGCTCGGTGATTCTGGGCGAGTACGAACATATCGCCGAAGGCGATACCGTCAAATGCACCGGTCGAATTCTCGAAGTACCGGTCGGCCCTGAACTGCTAGGCCGCGTGGTCAATGCGCTGGGGCAGCCGATCGACGGCAAAGGTCCGATCAACGCCAAAATGACCGACGTGATTGAAAAGGTCGCGCCGGGTGTGATCGCCCGCAAGTCGGTGGACCAACCTTTGCAGACCGGCCTGAAGTCGATCGACTCGATGGTGCCGATCGGCCGCGGCCAGCGCGAGCTGATCATTGGTGACCGCCAGACCGGTAAAACGGCCGTGGCGATTGACGCCATCATCAACCAAAAGGGCGCAGGCGTGTATTGCGTCTATGTCGCCATCGGCCAGAAGGCCTCGTCGATCAAGAACGTGGTGCGCTCGCTGGAGCAAGCGGGCGCGATGGACTACACCATTGTGGTGGCGGCATCGGCGTCGGAATCGGCCGCCATGCAGTACGTCAGTGCCTACTCTGGCTGCACGATGGGCGAATACTTTCGCGACCGGGGTGAAGACGCCCTGATTGTGTATGACGACCTGTCAAAACAAGCCGTGGCCTATCGCCAGGTCTCGCTGCTGCTGCGCCGTCCACCGGGCCGTGAAGCTTACCCTGGCGATGTGTTCTATCTGCACAGCCGCCTGCTTGAGCGTGCAGCGCGTGTGAACGAAAAGTACGTCGAAGACTTCACCAAAGGCGAAGTCAAGGGAAAAACTGGTTCGCTGACGGCGCTGCCCATCATCGAAACGCAAGCCGGTGACGTGTCGGCCTTCGTGCCGACCAATGTGATCTCGATCACCGACGGCCAGATTTTCCTGGAAACCAGCCTGTTCAATGCCGGTATCCGTCCCGCGATCAATGCCGGTATTTCGGTGTCGCGCGTCGGCGGTGCGGCCCAGACCAAGCTGATCAAAAACCTGTCCGGTGGTATCCGTACCGATTTGGCCCAGTACCGTGAGTTGGCCGCTTTTGCGCAGTTCGCCTCTGACTTGGACCAAGCCACCCGCAAGCAGTTGGACCGTGGCGCCCGCGTGACCGAGCTGCTCAAGCAGGCTCAGTATTCGCCGCTGTCGATTTCCACCATGGCCGCCACGCTGTTCGCAGTGAACAAGGGATTCATGGACGACGTGGATGTCAAGAAGGTGCTGGCGTTTGAAGCCGGTCTGCACAGCTACCTCAAGGACAAGCACGCCGCGCTGATGGCCAAGCTTGAAGCCGCCAAGGTGATGGACAAGGACGCCGAAGCCGAATTCACCACGGCAGTGACTGCGTTCAAAAAGTCGTTTGCGTAAATCAACCGAAATCAAGCTATGAGCGCAGTGAAAACCTTGGGAGTTGGCCCCGTCAAGCAGGGGCCGCGGAACCGGCTTTGCCGGGCCGCAGGCGCAGCGGCCCCCTCGGGGGGCAGCGCAGTACGCGAAGTGACAAGCGTGGGGGTCATCTAATGGCAGCAGGCAAGGAAATACGCGGCAAGATCAAGTCGGTGGAAAACACCCGCAAGATCACGAAAGCCATGGAAATGGTGGCGGCCTCCAAAATGCGCAAGGCGCAGGAACGGATGCGCGCTGCCCGACCTTACAGCGACAAGATTCGCAACGTCACGGCCAATTTGAGCCGTGCCAATCCGGAGTACACGCACCCGTTCATGAAGGCCAACGATGCCAAAGCCGGCGGCTTCATCGTGGTGACCACGGACAAGGGCTTGTGCGGCGGTTTGAACACCAATTTGCTGCGTGCAGTGACGACCAAGCTCAAGGGGCTGCAGGCGGCAGGCCAGGGTGTGCAGGCTGTGGCCATTGGCAACAAGGGTTTTGGCTTCTTGAACCGGATTGGCGCCCCGGTGGTGTCGCACGTGACCCAGTTGGGCGACAAGCCGCATCTGGACAAGCTGATTGGCCCGGTCAAGGTGCTGCTCGACGCCTACAGCGAAGGCAAAATCAACGTGGTGTACCTGTGCTACACCAAGTTCATCAACACCATGCGCCAGGAGCCGGTGGTGGAGCAATTGCTGCCACTCAGCGCAGAGCGTTTGCAGGCGGACGAAGGCCAGCAGGGCTGGGACTACATCTACGAGCCTGATGCACAAACCGTGATCGACGATTTGTTGGTTCGTTATGTCGAAGCGCTGGTTTACCAGGCGGTCGCCGAGAACATGGCGTCGGAGCAGTCGGCACGTATGGTGGCCATGAAGTCCGCCACCGACAACGCGGGCAGCGTGATTGGCGAGCTCAAATTGGTTTACAACAAAACGCGGCAGGCAGCGATCACGAAAGAGCTTTCGGAAATCGTCGCCGGTGCTGCAGCGGTTTAAACCGCCTCGCCCGATTTAAAAGATTTAAAGAAACGGAAAAGGACTCAGTCATGGCTCAAGTTCAAGGCAAGATTGTTCAGTGTATTGGTGCAGTGGTCGACGTGGAGTTTGCACGTAACCAGATGCCCAAGATTTATGATGCGCTCAAGATGGACGGCTCCTCGTTGACGCTGGAAGTCCAGCAGCAGCTCGGCGATGGCATCGTGCGTACCATTGCGCTGGGTAGCTCCGATGGCATGCGGCGCGGCAACCTGGTGTACAACACCGGCGCGCCAATTATGGTCCCCGTGGGCAAGGCCACGCTGGGCCGCATCATGGACGTGCTCGGCGCGCCTATCGACGAGCGCGGCCCGGTCAGCCAGGAACTCACCGCCTCCATTCACCGCAAGGCGCCGGCGTACGACGAGCTGAGCCCTTCGCAGGAACTGCTGGAAACCGGCATCAAGGTGATCGACCTGGTGTGCCCGTTTGCCAAAGGCGGCAAGGTCGGCCTGTTCGGCGGCGCCGGCGTCGGCAAAACCGTGAACATGATGGAACTGATCAACAACATCGCCAAGGCGCACTCGGGCCTTTCCGTGTTTGCCGGTGTCGGCGAGCGTACCCGCGAGGGCAACGACTTCTACCATGAGATGGCCGATTCCGGCGTGGTGAACCTCGAAGACCTGCACGCCTCCAAAGTGGCCATGGTCTACGGCCAGATGAACGAGCCGCCGGGCAACCGCCTGCGCGTCGCGCTGACCGGCCTGACCATCGCCGAGTCCTTCCGTGACGAAGGCCGTGACGTGTTGTTCTTCGTGGACAACATTTACCGCTACACCCTGGCCGGCACCGAAGTGTCCGCTTTGCTGGGCCGCATGCCTTCCGCGGTGGGTTACCAGCCGACGCTGGCCGAAGAGATGGGTCGCCTGCAAGAGCGCATTACCTCCACCAAAGTCGGCTCCATCACGTCGATCCAGGCCGTTTACGTGCCCGCCGATGACTTGACCGACCCATCGCCGGCGACCACCTTTGCCCACCTCGACTCCACCGTGGTGCTGAGCCGTGACATCGCCTCGCTGGGTATCTATCCGGCGGTGGACCCGCTGGATTCGACCAGCCGCCAATTGTCACCCGCCGTCGTCGGTGAAGACCACTACAACACGGCTCGCGCCGTGCAGGGCACGCTGCAGCGCTACAAGGAATTGCGTGACATCATTGCGATTTTGGGTATGGACGAGTTGGCCCCGGAAGACAAGCTGGCTGTGGCGCGCGCCCGTAAAATTCAGCGTTTCCTGAGCCAGCCTTTTCACGTTGCCGAAGTATTCACCGGTTCACCCGGCAAATACGTGACGCTGGCCGAAACGATTCGCGGCTTCAAGATGATTGTGGCCGGCGAATGTGACCATCTTCCGGAGCAGGCCTTTTACATGGTCGGCACGATTGACGAAGCTTTCGAAAAAGCGAAAAAAGTTTAACGAACGGTTTATATGAACACCATCCACGTCGATGTTGTCAGCGCGGAAGAGTCCATCTTTTCCGGCGAAGCCAGGTTTGTGGCCTTGCCGGGCGAGGCCGGCGAGCTGGGCATTTACCCCCGCCACACGCCGCTGATCACCCGTATCAAGCCGGGCGCCGTCCGCATTGAAAAAGCCGATGGCTCTGAAGAGTTTGTCTTCGTCGCCGGCGGCCTGCTCGAAGTGCAGCCGAACTGCATCACCGTGCTGAGCGATACCGCCATTCGCGGCAAGGATCTTGACGAGGCCAAAGCCACCGTAGCCAAGGCTGCAGCTGAAGAAGCTTTGAAGAACGCCAGAACCGATATTGATATTGCGATGGCGCAATCGGAGCTGGCCGTGATGGCTGCCCAGATTGCCGCGCTGCGTAAATACCGCCAGAAGAAATAAGCCGGGCAGCGGCGGCTGCGCTCGCTCCCGCAAACCATTGCCAGCGAAATTTCACCAAACCCCTGCCGCAAGCCAGGGGTTTTTTTCATGGCGACTGGACGACAGCGCGCTTGGTTTCTCGCTCTCAGCGCTGAGCACACGGCTTCCCGCGCCAGCGCAGCGCTTTCGCTGGGCCGGCCATCTGGGTTTTGCGATGGTGGCCGGCGCAACGCGTGTTGTGGATCGCCGATCTGCACCTGGGCAAAGCGGCGACTTACCGCGCGCCGGGTCAACCGATCCCTCCGGTACAACGCGTGAAAACCTGGCCCGCCTGAGCCAATTGCTGCTTCATTACCAGCACGCGCAGCTGGTTTTTCAGGGTGATTTCCTTCATGCTGCCCCAGCGCGTACGGCGTTGGTAGGGAATGCGCTGGTGCATTGGCGCGAGCAGCATTCGGCCCCGTACTGCGTGCGGGTATGACCATTTACCTATACAGGACGGTCGTAGTAAGCTATTAAATCAGGAGTGGTCAAAGGGATGGGTTCCTACTTTCTGCCAGTGGCTGTGGCGGGGCGACGCTACTGCAACAAGGGGGTGTCGGGCAACTCGTTCGGATTGACCGGTGGGCTGTCTGGCACGGCATCCAGCGCGAAGTGCGTCATCAGCAACGCCGAGGTTTCTTCGAGCGCCTGTGTCAGCCCCTCTTCGTAGCGCTTGTTCTTGAAGGCGACGGCCATACGTGCCACCATAGCCTGCCATTGCGCCGGACCCATATGCCGCGCCAGACCACGGTCCGCCACGATTTCAATCGCGTGGTCGGCCAGCAGCAGGTAAATCAGCACGCCGTTGTTGAGCTCGGTATCCCAAACCCTCAGCTTGCCGAACATCGCGACGGCCCGCTCTCGTGCTGTGGCACGCCGCCAAAGATAGCTCAGCGGCAGGCCAGCCTCCACGCAAATCCGGATTTCCCCGCTGTGACGCTTTTCGCTGGCGGCAACCCGCCGCATCAAGCGCTCCAGCATGTCGGGCGTGACGGCACGGCGCGTGTCATCCGCGTCAAGCCAGAGGTGTTTCAGGAGGCGGCCAAAGGGTTTGAGCATGAGCATTTCCTTACCAGTTGCCGGATGCGCCGCCGCCGCCAAAATTACCGCCGCCACCGCTTCTGAATCCGCCACCACCGCCTCCGCCGCCCCAGCTTCCGCCGCCGCGGCCGGAGGAGCCGCCCCAGCCGCCCAGTCCGCCGCTGCGACCGGTCGCGGGCGCCAGGCTGGCAATCAGCGCAAACAGCATGGCGACGACCGTGGCTGCGCCGGCGATCAGCAGGCTGGTGGTGACCAGCCAGGCCACCAGCCCCACGGCGCCGCCAGTGACCAGCGAGCCGAGCTTGCGCCCCATCATGCGCGCCAGCAGGCGGCCCCCAATCGGAACCGCGAAGAACAGGAAGACCGCCAGGTCTGTCCATTGAAAGCCCTGCGCTGCCGGCTTGCCGCCAGCATCGGGGAGCGCCAGGTTTTCACCGGTGACACGCGCCATGATCTGGTCCACTCCCGCATCCAGGCCGCCGGCAAAGTCGCCCTGCCTGAAGCGCGGCGTGATGGCCCGGTCAATGATTTGCCGCGCCGCCAGATCGGGGACGGCACCTTCGAGGGTTTTGGCCGTGGCGATGCGAACCTTGCGGTCATTTTTGGCGACGACCAGCAGCAGGCCATCGCCCACGTCCTTGCGCCCGATTTTCCAGGCATCACCGACGCGCTGGGTGTAGTCGCTGATGTCTTCCGGCAGCGTGCTTGCCAGCATCACCACCACCACCTGGGTGCCCCTGGTTTTTTCGAAGGCGGCGAGTTTGGCTTCCAGAGCCTGCTTTTGTGCGGCGTCCAGCGTACCCGTGCTGTCCATGACGCGGGCGGTCAGCGGCGGAATCGGCTGCAGCGTTTGAGCCAGTGGCATTGCTGGCAGAGTCAGCCCGCAGCCGGCCAGCAGCAGGCACGCCCACCGTTGCGCCCAGCCCGGAGCCCCAGCTCCCAGAAAGCGGCCAGCCATGTCCGCCTGCTTATTTCTTGTTGAAGTCCACCGCGGGCGGCGCCGAGATCTGGGTCTCGTTCTGCACGCTGAAGGTCGGTTTGACGGTGTAGCCAAACACCATGGCCGTCAGGTTGTTGGGAAAACTGCGAGCCAGCACGTTGTACCCCTGCACCGCCTGGATATAGCGGTTGCGGGCCACCGCAATGCGGTTCTCCGTGCCTTCCAGCTGCACCCTCAAGTCCTGGAAACCCTGATTGGCCTTGAGGTTGGGATAGTTTTCGGTCACCACCAGCAGGCGTGACAAGGCGGAACTCAGCTCGCCCTGCGCCGCCTGAAACTTCGCGAAGGCTTCAGGGTTGTTCAGGGTCTCGGGCGTCACCTGTATCGAGGTGGCCTTGGCCCGGGCTTCCACGACCTTGGTCAGCGTATCCTGTTCAAAAGCAGCCTCGCCTTTTACCGTGGCAACGATGTTGGGCACCAGATCAGCGCGGCGCTGGTATTGGTTAAGCACTTCAGACCAGGCCGACTGGGTCTGCTCGTCCAGGCGCTGGAAATCGTTGTAGCCGCAGCCGGTCAGCAAGATAGCGAACAGACCGGCAAGGGTCCAGCTGAGAGAGCGAGATTTCATGGCGAGCCTCCAAAATTCAAGTTGCAACACTACCATAATCGAATGTCGCTCCAGCCGCCCCATCATTCCTTCACGCCCAGTCCGCTGCATGCGCTGCAGGCGACACTCCGGCCAGCCGGCGCCAGGGCCAGCGTCAAACCCGGCTTGTTGGTGGCCGGGGCCACCGGCGCGCTCGGCAGCGAGGTGCTGCGCCGGCTGGCGGGCAGCGGCTGCTTCGCGCAGACTCAGGTGCTGGCGCGGGAACCCATCACAACGGGTCTGGCGCAAGTGGGCATTCAACTAGTGGGCGCCGCCGACATCGGGGCTTGGCCTGTGTGCCCGATGCCGGTGCAGTTTGCTGTGGTGATGTTCGAGCCGCCCCGGCTGTTTCACGATCGCGAGCGAGCCTTGTGGACCCCGGCTCCCGGCCAGTTGGTGGCACTGGCGCAGTGGTTGAGGCGCTGCGGTGTCCAGACGCTGGTGCTGGTTCTGCCGCATGCGCAGGGCAGCCTGCCGCAGGCGCTCAGGCATGGGCTGGCCACGGTCGATGAGCAGAACGTCGCTGCGCTTGGGTTTGAGCGGGTGCTGCTGCTGCGTTCCGCGCAGAAGCGGCCCGCCTTGGCCGGCGCCACAGCCCTCGAAAAAGTAGCTGTGTGGATGCTGTCGGTTTTCAAATACATGATTCCGGCTGCAGCGCAGCCGGTGCGGCCAGCCCGGCTGGCCGAGTTTGTGGACGTCGCCCTGCGTGTGTTGCCCGCAGGCATCCATGTGGTGGCGCCGGAGCTGCTGGGGCATGCGGGGCAGGCGCAAAACATGCACAGCGTGGTGCGGGCGTGGCTTAATACGGAGCGGCATCCAAAGGCGGACTAAACGCATATACCTTCGAATGAACCCATGCGAAAACAAAAAGTTTCCCCAGCCAACAGCGGCAACGCCGACGACATTGAAGCGGCTTTTTACGAAGCAATGCAAAACGGCGACATTGAAAAACTCATGGTCTGCTGGGCCGATGAGGATGACATTGTCTGCGTTCACCCCGGCGGGCCGCGTGTCGTGGGGGCCGGGGCGATACGCGCTGGATTTGACGCCATGTTTGCCAACGGCAGCATCCGCGCCCATGCCGAAAAAGTCCACAAGGTCGAAGCCATGGGCTCCAGCGTGCACAGTGTGCTGGAGCGCATCGAGGTGATGACCGAAGAAGGCCCGCGCCACGCTTACGTGATTGCCACCAACGTGTACCACAAGACCGCGC
>JBKJZS010000040.1:0-3906 GCA_046714915.1 Polaromonas sp.
GCCGGCCTCGGTGAGTTGCAGCAGGCTTTGCCGCGCGTCGGCTGGCGAGGGTGTGCGGCGCACCCAGCCCTGGCTTTCGAAGCGGCGCAGGATGCGGCTGAGGTAACCCGCGTCCAGCGCCAGATCGCGCCCCAGCTCGGTGGCCGTGGGATGCTGGCGGTGCGCCAGTTCATACAGCACACGCACTTCGGTCAGTGAAAACTCGCTGCCCAGGTAGGGGGCGAGCACGCCGATGTGCTGGGGGTAGAAGCGGGTGAAACCGCGCACGGCCTTGATGTGGTCGGTCGGCACGGCGTTGGAAAGGGACGGCATGGCCGAGATAATCCGCAAATACTTGACTGAGTCAAGTATTTGCGGGCTGACTGCCTGAAGGACCGTCAGGTTGTCCTCAGCCCCCGTCGCCGCGGCGGATCAACGTCCGCAGAATTTTTTTCAGGGCCGTGACATCGCGTTGACTGAAGCCCTGCAGCAACGACTCTTCGTGCGCTTTGGCCTGTGTCAGCAGGGCGGCAACGGTGGCACGACCCTGCGCGGTTTCAAAAACCAGGGTGCGCCGGGCGTCGGCCGGGTCTTCGCCGCGCCGCACCCAGCCGGCTTTTTCCATGCGCTGCACCAGCTTGGTCAGCGTCGGTTGCTGCGCCAGGATTTCGCGCGCCAGCTCGCCAATGGTCAGGCCGTCGCCGTCCGACAGGGTCGCCAGCAGCCGCCACTGCAGAGAGCTCAAGCCCGCGGCGTGGACCTGGGCGTGAAACTCTCGGTACACCGTGTGGCTGGCCCGCGCCAGCAGGTAAGACAGGTAGCCGTCAATGAATTTCGGGGAGAGGTCTGACGCGCTACAAGGGCTCATGGGACGCCTCCAGCAGGATGTCGGGTAGTTGGTATTGCATGAATTTTCATATATTATGCGCAGATGAATGCCGCCTTGCAAGCCAACTGCGACCCTGATGCCGCCACTGTGACGCCGCCGCCAGACAGCCGGATCCTGCGCAGTGCACTGGGCCAGTTTGCCACCGGCATCACGGTGGTCACAACGCGCGCGCCCACCGGGCAATTCGTCGGTCTGACGGTCAACTCGTTCTCAGCGCTGTCGCTCGAACCTCCGCTGATTCTCTGGTCGTTGCGGGCCACATCGCCGAGCCTGCCGCTGTTTGCACAGTCGGAGCGTTGTGTGGTCAACGTGCTGGCCGAACCCCAGGTCGACGTCTCGCGCCGCTTTGCGTCGTCGCAGGCGGACAAATTCGACGGTGTGGCGCACGCCGAAAATCAATGGGGACTGCCCTTGCTGCACGGCGCCAGCGCCTGGTTTGAGTGCCGCACGGTGTCGCGGCAAACGGCCGGCGACCATTGTTTGTTCATTGCCGAGGTGGAGCGTTTCACGGCTTCCGACGCAGCACCGCTGCTCTTTCACGCCGGCGGGTATTTCGCACTGGGCTCACGCCTTTAGCCTTTAAACACGGGGAAGTTTCTCTCATGCTGCAAGAACGAATTGAAGCCAAATGGATTGACTGCTTTGCCGAGACCTTCGCGCTGTGCGGTATCAAGGCCGGCGACACGGCGGCCATCCTGTCCGAGACGCAGTCGCGCCCGGTCAACGTGCAGCTGGCCGAGCTGGCGCTGGAGCGCCTGGGTGCCCGGGTATTTCACCTCGTGCTCACTACGCCCAGGCTGGTGGCACCGGTGCCCGTGCGTTCGACCGGCGCCTCCGATGCCATTGCGCGGCTCGCACCGGTCGTGCAGGCACTGGCGGCCTGCACATTTGTGGCCGATCTGACCGTCGAGGGCTTGCTGCATGCCGCTGAACTGCCGGAGATTTTGCAAGGCGGTACGCGTGTGCTGATGGTCTCCAATGAGCACCCCGAAATCCTCGAGCGTTGCATGCCCAGCGCGGCACTGGAGCACAAGGTCAAGGCCGGCATCAAACGGCTCAGGAATGCCACGGCCATGCGCGTCACGTCGCAGGCGGGCACGGACCTGCGCATCTCGCTGGCAGGAGCGCGAATCGGTGGCGGCTGGGGTTACACGACCAGGCCCGGAACCATCTCGCATTGGCCGGGCGGTTTGTGCCTGGCCTTTCCGGCGAAAAACAGCGTCAATGGCCGGCTGGTGCTGGACCAGGGCGATGTCAATCTCACCTTCAAGCGGTATCTGGAAAAACCGGTGGTGCTGACGATTGAGAACGACTTCGTGACCGATATCGCCGGCCAGCATGTCGATGCCGACCTGATGCGCAGCTACTGGGCGGCGTGGGGCGACCGCGAGGCTTATGCGGTGTCGCATGTCGGCTGGGGCATGAACCCGCAGGCTCGCTGGGATGCCATGGCTTTCTACGACAAAAATGATTTCAACGGCACCGAGCTGCGCGCCTTTGCCGGCAACTTCCTGTATTCAACCGGCGCCAACGAGGTGGCGGGGCGACATACCCTCGGGCATTTTGACCTGCCGCTCAGGGGCTGCACCGTGATGCTGGACGATCAGATGGTTGTCGACGCCGGGCGCCTGCTCGGAGAACTGGCTTAAGCCATGGTCCTGCCGGCTTATCTTGAGCGGGGGCAGGGCGACACGGGGGTGTTTCTGCTGCATGGTGTGGGCGGTGGCAAAGAGGCCTGGGCTCACAACCAGCCGGTGCTGGCCAGTCAGGGGTTCAGGACCATTGCCTGGGACATGCCGGGCTACGGCACGTCGCCGGCGCTCCAGCCCTGTAGCACCGCTCTCCTGGCCGGCGCGCTCAAAGCCCTGATCGAACACGTCGGTGCCAGGCGCAACGTGGTGCTGGGTCACAGCATGGGTGGCATGATCGCGCAGGAACTGGTGGCCTTGTATCCCGCGCTGGTTCATGGCCTGGTTCTTCACAGCACCTCGCCGGCTTTCGGCAAGGCCGATGGCCCCTGGCAGCAGCAATTCCTGCAAAGCCGTTTCGCTCCTTTGGACCAGGGGCTGGGCATGGCCGGCCTGGCCACAAGGCTGGTGCCCGGCATGTTTGCACCCGACGTCAACCCGGCGCGCATTGCCGAGGCCAGCGCGCTGATGGCCCGCGTGCCTGCTGACAGTTACCGCGCCGCACTGTCGGCCATCGTGTCGTTTAACCGGCTGGACCAGCTCGGCAGCATCGCGGTGCCGACCTTGTGTCTGGCCGGCGAGCTTGACCGCAACGCGCCGCCCGCCGTCGTGGAAAAAATGGCAAGCCGCATTCCGGGAGCCGATTACGCCTGCCTGCCGGGTGTCGGCCACATCGCCAACATCGAGCAGCCGGTGCTGTTCAACAGCGCGGTCCTGAAATTTTTGAAGCAACACTTTTCGTCCTGAGGAACTGTCCCATGTCTGCCCTCCCTGCATCTCCACCTTCTGCTGTGCGCTACATACCGCCTTCCATTGCGGGGGACTACTGCGAACTGACAGTCAAGCAGACCGAACTGCTGGCAATTGCCACCCAACTCGGACGCGAGAAGTTTGCGCCGCGCGCCGAGCAGATTGACCGCGATGCGGTCTTTCCTTTCGAGAACTACGTCGATATGCGTGCCGCCGGCCTGCTCAAAATCTGCGTGCCCGAAAAATATGGCGGCTGGGGCGCAGACTTTGCCACCTATGTGATGACCGCCGCCGAAATCGGCCGCCATTGCGGGGCCACTGCATTGACGCTGAACATGCATGTGAGCTCCACCATGTGGACCGGCTTCATCGCCGACGACCTCGACATGACGCCCGAGCAGCGTGCCAACCACGAGGCCCACCGCAAGATCCATTACGAGCGCGTGGTGAAGCAGGGCAAGATCTACTCGCAGCCGTTTTCCGAGGGCGGTGCCGCTGCTGCCGGCAAGGCGCCTTTCGGCACCCTGGCCCGAAAAGTCGAAGGGGGCTACATCGTCAACGGCAAGAAGATTTTTGCCTCGCTGGCCAGCGCGGCCGACT
>JBKJZS010000041.1:0-1500 GCA_046714915.1 Polaromonas sp.
GATTGGCAAAGTCAGGCGGCGGCGGGCCAGTTTGCGGCCCGATTTTTTAAGTGTCGAAGTCGTCACAGTGTACCTACTTGGTGTACCAAACCGAATACCAAGGGACTTCCCGCCTTCTGGTGAGGGCATCGAGTGCCAAGATTGAGGTGTTGAAGTCAATCTGAACCTTTGAAAGGGGAAGTCCCATGATCGAGATTACACGAGTCGGCGTTGATTTGGCCAAAAGCGTCATCCAGATTCACGCCGTCAATGCTGTTGGCAAGGTGCTTTCCAGCCGCCCTTTGCCACGCGACAAATTCATCGCCTGGTGTGCCCAGTTGCCGGCCAATTGCCTGGTCGCCATGGAGGCCAGCTCCAGCGCTCACCACTGGGCGCGCAGGCTTGTGGCCCTGGGTCTGGATGCCCGCATCATTGCCGCGCACCTGGTAGCGCCATACCGGCTTCAGGGCAAAGGCGGAAAAAACGACGCCAACGATGCGGCCGCCATCTGCGAAGCCGCCAGCCGTCCGCAGATGCACTTTGTGCCCATCAAGACCATCGAGCAACAAAGCATGCTGTGCATCCACCGCCTGCGCGAAGGCTTCAAGGAGGAACGCAACGCCTGCACCAACCGCATCCGTGGCCTGCTGGCCGAGTTTGGCCTGGTGTTCCCTCAAAAAATCGTCAACCTGCGTCAGGCCTTGCCCGATGTGATCGAAGATGCCAGCAATGACCTTGCTGGCCTGGCCCGCCTGGCATTGCAACGCGCGCAACAGCAATGGCAAGAGCTTGACGAACACATGAACTGGTGTGACGAGCGCATTGCCGCCCATGGCAAGACATGCGAGCAAGTGCGCCAGGCCGAACAGCTTGCAGGCATTGGCCCCGTCACCGCCTCAGCCGTAGTGGCCACGGTGGGCGACTTCAAGCAATTCAGAAATGGCAGCCAGTTTGGTGCATGGCTGGGCTTGACGCCCCGACAGAACTCCAGCGGTGGCAAGAACACCCTGGGCTCGATCACCAAGCGCGGCGACATGTACCTGCGCATGCTGCTGATACAAGGGGCCAAGTCGGCGGTGATGAACGCACACAAGCGAGATGACCCGATTTCAAAGTGGGTGCATCAGCTCAGGGAAAAGTCGGGCTGGCAGAAGGCGGTGGTGGCCCTGGCCAACAAGAACGCGCGCATCCTGTGGGCGGTGTTTGTGCGGGGCAAAGCGTTTGATGTGCACCATGTCAGCGTCAAGCCGGTCGCTGCGACAGCGTAGCGCTGGCACGAAAAGAGTTTGTTGTTCGTTCCATGCAAGACGTGAATCCGAAGATGCATTCAACAGGTCAGACCGGCGGCAACCAAGCCCGACTAACCCTTTGTGGCACACGATTGGCGGTGACCACGAGAACGCAATGGGGCGTTGCCGAGCGGTTCGTATCTGGGGTCGATTTCAAAAACTGAAAATCAATAAACCCGTCTGTAGATGTGCAGTCTGTTCCCAGTTTGATCGCAGCTTCAAATCACCTGAA
>JBKJZS010000042.1:0-13408 GCA_046714915.1 Polaromonas sp.
GTTGAAGTGCACGGCGTGCTCAATCCCGCGACCAATACGCTGACCGCCACCTTCATCGAGAAGAAGAACAGCCCGGCCCTCTTCAAGATCCAGGGCCTGGCCAGCAATCACGACGCCACCGCCAGGACGTTCAACATCGGGTTGATCCGCATCAACTACAGCACCACGACCGATGTGCGCATCATCCCCACCGATGGCACGCTGGTCCGCGTACGGCTGACGGCCGTGCTGCCGCCAGCAGCCCTCCCTGCCGAATGGACGGCTACCCGTATCCGCCCACCTGAAAACGCCAACGAAGACCGCGATGAAGCCGAAATCGAAGGCAGCATCACGGCCTTCACCTCGCCCGCCCAGTTCAGCGTCAACGGCCTCGCGGTCACCACGAGCAGCGCGACCCGCTTCGACGACGGCACGGCGGGCCTGGCCGTTGGCGTGCGGGTGGAAGTCAAGGGCCGCTTGAGCGGCGGCGTGCTGATCGCCGCGCGGGTCAAGATCGAGGACGAGAATGAGATCGACAACCTCGAGTTCGAGCTGCATGGAACGGCGTCCAACGTCACGGCAACCACGTTCGAGGTGCGCGGCGTGAAAGTCAATTTCACCGGTACCACCCTGTTCCGCAATGGCACCGCGACCAACCTGGTGAATGGCGCCCAGATCGAAGTCAAAGGCGTCGCGTCCAATTCGACCGCCAGCAGCACCAGCATCAACGCGACCCGGATCTCATTCGAGTAAGGTCTGCTTCCCTCTCCTTTTGCAGCCTCTCTTGGGCGGGCCTCGTGCCCGCCTCTTTTTTTGTCGCACAATCCGCCGCATGATTACCGTTTATGGCATCCCCAATTGCGACACGGTCAAAAAGGCCCGTGCCTGGCTTTCGGAACGCAAGCTCGATCATGAGTTTCATGACTTCAAAAAGCACGGGGTTCCGGCCCAGCGCTTGGCGACCTGGGAACAGGCGCTCGGCTGGCAAAAGCTCCTGAACCGTCAGGGCACAACCTGGCGCAAGCTGGACGCCGCTGCACAGGCAGCCGTGCACGACGCCACCAGCGCGCAGGCCCTGATGCAGACCCATCCCAGTGTCATCAAACGCCCGGTGGTGGACTGGGGCGCGCAGATCACGGTCGGTTTTGACGCAAAGAACTGGACCACACGGCTCTGACAGCGCTTCCAGGCTTTTGTAAAGCAGGCGGGTCGGGGCCAGCTTTACAGTGATTTACCGAACTCGGTCCACTAAAAACCGCTCTGAATCATTAAACTGGAAGTTGTCATTTTGGCCGCCCCGAACGGGCCGTTCCAGCAGGCTGAAAAGGAGTTTGAATCATGAAAAAAGCAGTCGTTTTATCTACCGTGGCAGCGGCCTTGGGCCTGTTTGCCGTCAACGTGGCGGCGATGGACATCCTGGCGCGTGTTATTTCCAGCACGCCAGTGCAACAGCAGGTGAGCGTGCCGAGACAATTCTGCACTACCCAGCCCATGATCACCGAAGCGCCCCGATCAGGTGCCGGTGCGCTGATGGGCGCACTCGCTGGCGGGGCCATGGGCAATGCGGTTGGAGACGGCGGTGGCCGCGCGCTGGCGACGGTGATCGGGCTGGTCGGCGGCGCGATGATAGGCAACAACATTGAAGGCCCCAACAACCAGGTGCAAAACGTGCAGCAATGCAGCACCCAGACCTCGTATGAAAACCGCATATCGCACTACGACGTGGTCTATGAATACGCCGACAAGCGCTACAACGTTCAGATGCCTAGCGACCCGGGCCTTTATGTGCGGCTGCAAGTGACACCGGTGGGTGCCATGCCGGCGCAACCGCATGCGCAGCAGGCTTATCCGCAGCAATACCAACAGTACCAACAGCAACACCAGCCTGCGCCGGTCTACACCCAGCCGGCACCGGTTTATGCACAGCCTGGTTGGTATGGACAGCAGACTTACGTGCAGCCGCTAGCGCCGGTCGTGGTGTACCAGACCCCCTATGCACGGCCCTACTACCCGCCCATCGGCCTGTCTCTCAATTTTGGGTATAGCCGCGGTTACGGTCACCACCATCGTCACTGGCGCTAACAAGTCCTGGCCCTTGGAGCCGGCGTCAATAAAAAAGCCCTCGTGTGAGGGCTTTTTTGATGGGCTTCGGTTTTTACAACCCGGTCTGAATCAGAGCACCCTTGAACAGCACCGGCCCGGTCGGCCCACTTCCCGGCGGCACGCCGCCTTTGGGCTCCAGGCTGATGGCCAACGCCGGCACCTCCCTGACATCGCTGTTGGTGGCCGCCAGGCGGACCACCTTCTCACTGCCCAGCACGCCCAACGATTTAGGTCCGCCGGTTTTCGGCAAGGCCCAGAGCTGCAACGATTTGTCGGCACCTTCCTGGAAGCCGCCCACGCGCTTGAGCACCAGCCTGGCGTTTTTGGGATCGAAGGTGACCAGCATGGAGGCCGAGGCCTTGTCGTCAGCGAGCACGGCGACGTACTGGATTTCGGGTGTCGTCGCCAGCTTGGCGGTCAGCTCCTGCACCTGCCCGCTGAGCTGGGTGTTGAGGTTCAGTCCCGTCACGACCGCCACGACGGCCGCCATGGCACCGGCAGCCGTCGCGCCGCGCCACACGCCGAGGCTCGCCCACCAGCCGCCACCGGAAGCCGCCGCCGGCACCTGCCGCGCCACCAACATGGCCCTGGCCTCTTTTTCAGCATTGATCAGGTTTTCAATACGCTTCCAGACCGCCGGACTGGGCGCTGCCTGAGGCTGCAGCTCGGTCACCGAAGCCAGCCGGCTTTGCCAGATCAGCGCGGCGGCACGCAACGGGGCATGAATTCGCGCCAAATCTTCAAAACGGCGGCGCGCACCGCCGCGCAAGGTGCCCAGCGCATAGCTGGCCGCCAACTGCTCGATCAGCGAAGGGTTCCGGGTCACATTCATACGCCACTTTCTTCAGAAGTTTCCCGGCCCGATGGGCGGGAACAAACAAAAATAAAAATCAGGTTCATGCAAATCTGGCCATACAGCCGCGCAGTTGCTCCAGGCCACGCCGAATCCAGGTCTTCACGGTACCCAGCGGCAGCTTGAGCTGCTCTGCCAGCTCGCCATGGCTTAAATCACGCAGATAAGCCAGGCTCACCACCTCGCGCTGCTTGCTGTCCAACTGGCTCAGGCACTGGTGCAATGCCCGGGCCTGCTCGCCGGCGAGCGCGGTGTCCATCGGGTTGGGCGAATCGCCTTCCACCGTCTCGGACAACAACTCGTCCAGTTCCTGCGTCATGTCGGCGCGGTCGGAAGTCCGGCGCCGCAGGAAATCCAGGCCCCGGCTGCGCACGATCAAACACATCCAGGCCATGGGCGGCGACAGGGTGGCCTTGTAGTCGGCCGCGATGCGCCAAATGTTGAGAAAGCCCTCCTGCAGCACATCCTCGGCCCAACCTCTGTTGCTGACGACGCGCACCGCCACGCCATACAACTTGGACGAGGTCAACTCGTACAGCTCCTTGAGCGCCGATTCATCGGCCAGAGCAACGCGATCGATGAGCGCAATCAATTGAGCATCTGGGTTTTCTGCTTTCATGGACAACATTGTCCTGCATTACCGATACGTCCAAAATAGGCAAACGGATTCAGGGCTCTTTGACCGGCACCCGCCCCGCAAGCAGCAGCCGCGGCATGGCAATGACCGCGATTACCCTAAAATCAGGGGTTTTGCACCCATCCGCGACCGGCCGGGCATTCTTCCGCTTTTTCCAAATCATCCATGACTACCGAACACATCGACAACATCAGCGTCACCACCCAAGCCAATGTGTATTTCGACGGCAAATGTGTCAGCCACGGCATCACCTTTGCCGACGGCAGCAAAAAGTCTGTCGGTGTGGTATTGCCTTCGACGCTGACCTTCGCTACCTCCGCACCCGAGATCATGGAATGCGTGGCCGGAGCCTGCGAGTACAAGCTCGCCGGTAGCGACACCTGGGCCCTTTCATCGACCGGGGAAACGTTCAGCGTACCAGGCAACTCGAAGTTCGAGATCCGTGTGACGCAGCTGCAGGGTGCCTACCACTACATCTGCCACTTCGGTTGATTCCAGGAAACCCGCCATGAGCACCATTCTCCAGAACCTCCCCGCCGGACAGAAAGTCGGCATCGCCTTTTCCGGCGGGCTTGACACCAGCGCCGCCCTGCACTGGATGCGCAACAAGGGCGCGATTCCCTATGCCTACACAGCCAACCTCGGCCAACCCGACGAGCCGGATTACGAGGAGATTCCGCGCAAGGCCATGCAGTACGGCGCAGAGAAAGCCCGACTGATCGACTGCCGCAGCCAGCTTGCCGCCGAAGGCATCGCAGCGATGCAGTGCGGCGCCTTCCACATCTCCACGGCGGGCGTCACCTACTTCAACACCACCCCGCTGGGCCGCGCCGTGACGGGGACCATGCTGGTGGCCGCGATGAAGCAGGACGACGTCAACATCTGGGGCGACGGCAGCACTTACAAGGGCAACGACATCGAACGCTTTTACCGCTACGGCCTGCTCACCAACCCGGACCTGAAGATCTACAAGCCCTGGCTGGACCAGCTCTTCATCGACGAGCTGGGCGGCCGCGCCGAAATGTCGGCCTTCATGACCGCGGCCGGTTTTGGCTACAAAATGTCGGCCGAAAAAGCCTATTCGACTGACTCCAACATGCTGGGCGCCACGCACGAGGCCAAAGACCTGGAGCATTTGAGCAGCGGCATGAAGATCGTCCAGCCCATCATGGGCGTGGCCTTCTGGAAAGACGAGGTCAAGGTCTTGCGCGAGGAAGTCACCGTGCGCTTTGAAGAAGGCCGGCCGGTGGCCCTCAATGGCAAAACGTATGACAGCCTGGTCGACCTGATCCTGGAAGCCAACCGCATCGGCGGACGCCACGGCCTGGGTATGAGCGACCAGATCGAAAACCGCATCATCGAAGCGAAAAGCCGCGGCATCTACGAAGCCCCCGGCCTGGCGCTGCTGTTCATCGCCTACGAGCGCCTGATCACCGGTATCCACAACGAAGACACCATCGAACAGTACCGCGACAACGGCCGTCGCCTCGGCCGCCTGCTCTACCAGGGTCGCTGGTTCGACTCGCAGGCCATCATGCTGCGCGAGACCGCGCAGCGCTGGGTCGCACGCGCCATCACCGGCGAAGTGACCCTGGAACTGCGCCGCGGCAACGATTACTCGATCCTCAACACCACCTCAAGCAACCTGACCTACAAGCCGGAACGGCTGACGATGGAAAAAGGCGAGTCGATGTTCACGCCGCTGGACCGCATCGGTCAGTTGACCATGCGCAACCTCGACATCATCGACACCCGCGACAAGCTGGCCATCTACACCAAGGCCGGCCTGCTCACCCTCGGTGAAGGCGATTCCCTGCCACGGCTCGACAGCGATGCCGGCAACTAGGCTGACTGGCAACTTTCTTCAATAAAAATCTGCTCTAGACCCACCCAGCGGGCGCAGACAGCTATTAATATAATAGCGTCCGGCCTCTGGCCGGCGGGTACGCTGGTTAAACGACCACCGGCTCCGGCTCCAGCCGGATGCCGAAGCGTTCATAGACACTGGTCTGGATGGCCTTGGCCAGCGTCATCACTTCACCCCCGGTCACCGGGTCGGCGCGCCCGCCGAGGTTCACCAGCACCAGCGCCTGCTTGTCGTAGACGCCAGCGTTGCCTATGGTTTTCCCTTTCCAGCCGCAGGCATCGATCAGCCAGCCGGCAGCCAGTTTCACCGAGCCATCGGCCAGGTGGTAGTGAACGATTTTGGGCTCGCGCAGGATGATGTCGGCGCATTGCTCGGGCGTGACACTGGGATTTTTAAAGAAGCTGCCCGCATTGCCAATGATTTTCGGATCCGGCAGCTTGGCGCGCCGGATATCGCAGATCCACTCATAAATTTGTAGCGCGTCAGGTTCAGTGGACGGGGACTGAAGCCTCTTTTTCTCCAGATCGGCATAGCCCAGCACGGCTTTCCAGACCTTGGGCAGCGCAAAACGCACTTGCGTGATCAGGGCCTTGCCGGCCAGACCAAAGCCATTCGGGTGGTTGCTGGCGTGTTTGAACACCGAATCGCGGTAGCCAAACGCGCATTGCGCGGCATTGAGCGTGAAGCTTTTGCCGGTCGTTAAATCCACCGCGTCAAGCGACTCAAAGCGATCCTGCAACTCCACCCCGTAAGCGCCGATGTTCTGCACCGGCGAGCCGCCCACGGTGCCGGGAATCAGGGCCAGGTTTTCCAGCCCCGGATAGCCGTTTTGCAGGGTCCAGCTCACGACCTCATGCCAGTTTTCGCCGGCGCCGGCCTCCACAACCCAGGCTTTGGCGGTTTCGCCAACCAGCCTCTTGCCCATGATTTCCACCTTGAGCACCACGGATTTGACGTCGCCAGTGAGCACAATGTTGCAGCCGCCACCGAGCACGAATTTGGGGGCCGCCTGCAGGACCGGATCGGCAAGTACGGCGGCCACGTCCTGCGGGCCGGCGATGCGCACCAGCGCGAGGGCCTTGGCCATGATGCCAAAGCTATTGGAAAACTGCAGGGGGACGTTTTTCTCGACTAACATCGTGGGATTGTCTCATCCAGCCCTCTTCACAAACGCAACCGAACACGCTGAAAAATCATGCCTTCATTTGACACCGTTCTCGAAGCCGATCTGGTCAAGGTCAAAAACTCGGTTGAAAACACGGCCAAGGAAATTGGCACCCGGTTTGACTTCAAAGGCACAGCCGCGGCGATTGAGCTGAAGGACAAGGAGATCACACTGATCGGCGAAAGCGACTTCCAGCTCGATCAGATCAATGACATCCTTCGCAACAAAATGACCAAAAGCGGCGTCGATGTGCGCTTTCTCGATGTCGGCAAGGCCGAAAAAATAGGCGGCGACAAGGTCAAGCAGATCATCAAGGTTCGCAACGGCATCGAAACCGAACAGGCCAAGAAAATTTCGCAGTTGATCAAGGGCAGCAAGATCAAGGTGCAGGCCTCCATCCAGGGGGACGCCGTGCGCGTAACAGGCGCCAAGCGTGACGACCTGCAAGCAGCGATGGTGCTGATCCGTGCTGAGCTTCCCGATATGCCGCTGAGTTTCAATAACTTCAGGGATTAATGCGCCCCCACGCTAGTCGCTGCGCGTACTGCGCTGCCCCCCGAGGGGGCTGCCTGCCCTTGGGGCGGCCCGGCGGGCAGACTGACTCCCACGCTAGTCGCTGCGCGTGCCTCCGGCGGTGCGCTGTCCCTTGCACCACAGAAAGGGTCTGTGCTTGCTCCGGGCAGCCCTTCGCGGCGCTCCTGACACCACACAATCCCGCCGGCGTGTGGGCCGGAATTGTTCAGCTCATGCTGTTGGTAACGCTGGCATGGTTTCACAGCAGCTCACAGGCGCAAAGCGTCGCGCTGGCCGGCATGCTGGGCAGCAAGGCGCTGCTGATTGTCAATGGCAGCGCCCCCAAATCGGTGGCGGCCGGTGAAACGCATCAGGGTGTGAAGGTGGTGTCTACCGCCGGTGACCAGGCTGTTCTCGAACTCTCGGGCAAGCGCCATACGCTGCGGGTCGGCGACGCGCCGGTCAGCGTCGGCTCTGGTAGCGGCTCGGGCAGCAGCGCCGGAAAGGGAAGCCGGATCGTGCTGACCGCTGGCAGCGGTGGACATTTCACGACCCCGGGCCAGATCAATGGTCGCGCGGTGCAGTTCGTGGTGGACACCGGCGCCACCAGTATCGCCATGAGTGCGGGTGACGCCGAACGGGTCGGCATCAATTACAAAGGCGGCCAGCCCGTGCAATTGAGCACCGCCAATGGTGTAGTGCTGGGCTTTCGCGTGAAACTCAATTCTGTGCGGGTCGGCGATGTCGAGGTCTATGACATTGACGCTGTGGTGTCGCCCCAGCCCATGCCTTATATGCTGCTGGGCAACAGCTTCTTGACGCGTTTCCAGATGATTCGAGAAAACGACCAGATGACGCTGCTCAGACGTTTTTAAGACCGCAAAGCATCCCGCCCAGCCCGTCACGTCTGCCGGATCAGGCCTTGCGGCGACCGCCGAGTTTCGGCTCCTTGCCTTGCAACAGCTTGTTGATGTTCAGTCGGTGCCGGAACACCAGAAAAGCACTCATGACAAAAATGGCCAGCGCCATGGCTTTGTCGGTGTACCAGAAGGTGCGGTCGCCGATCAGGTAGTACCAGGGCGCAAAAATCGCGCAGGCGATGGCTGCCAGCGACGAGTAGCGCGAAAAATAAGCGACGATGACCCAGGTGGCCAGCGTGGCCAGTCCCAGCACCCAGTGCACGCCGAACAACACACCGGCGGCAGTAGCCACTCCCTTGCCGCCCTGAAACCGGAAGAACACCGGGTACAAATGCCCGATAAAGGCGGCCAGACACACGGCGGACAGCGACCCTTCACGCAGGCCGTAGTCTTTGCCGCACCACAGCACCAGCGCAATCGGCAGCCATCCCTTGAAACCGTCGAGCAGCAGCGTTGCGACGGCCGCCACCTTGTTGCCGGATCGCAGCACGTTGGTCGCGCCGGGGTTTTTGCTGCCATAGCTGCGCGGATCGTTCAGGCCCATCAGTTTGCTGACAATGACCGCAAACGACAAGGAGCCGATCAGATAGGCCGCCAGCACGGCGCCGATTGAGTAAACGTAGTCCAAGTTGTTCTCCAATTTTTGTCTTTTTATTTGTCTTTTTAATCAGCCAACGCACAATTGACTGATTTTGCACCCAGCAGCTGGACGCACACTTGCGGCGCCATGCCGACCAAGTACCCCCGCCGCCCGCCATTGATGGCGATTTTAGGCAAAGCCAGAATGCTTTCCTCGATATACACCGGCATCGCCTTGCGCGTGCCGAAGGGCGACGTGCCGCCGACGAGGTAACCGCTGTGCCGGTTGGCGACTTCCGGCGGGCACGGCTCGACCGATTTGGCACCGATCTGGCGCGCCAGGTTTTTGGTCGACACCTTGCGGTTGCCGTGCATCAGCACCAGCAGCGGCCTGGCGTCCTGGTCCTGCATGACCAGAGTCTTGACCACGGTGAATGGATCCAGGTCCAGCACCTGGGCACTGTGTTGCGCACCGCCGTGCTCCAGGTAGGCGTAGCGGTGCTCGGTGAACACCACCTGGTGGGCCTTGAGCATTTGCGTGGCCGGTGTTTCGCTAACGTGGTCTTTTTTGTCTTTTTTGCCCATGGCAGATAAACCAGTTGGATGCAGACCTTACTGCGCCGGGTCGCGCAGCTCCCAGCGAATCGCGTCAATCGCAGCCAGCAGCTCGGGCGACAAGCGGGTGCCCCAGGCGTCAATGTCTTCATCCAGTTGGGCGATCGAGGTGACGCCGATGATGGTGCTGGCGACCTTCCGCCGGGTGAAGCAAAACGCCAGCGCCAGCTGGGTGGGCGTGAGGCCATGCTCGCGTGCCAGCGTGTTGTAGCGGCGCGCGGCCACCAGCGCTTCCGGCCGTCCCCAGCGCTGCTTGCGCACCGACTCGTATCTGGCAATGCGCGCGGCTTCGGGCGCGCCCGGGCCGGCGGTACCACCAGCGTCGTATTTGCCGGTCAGCAGACCAAAGCCCAGCGGCGAATAAGCCAGCAGGGACACGCCCAGCCGGTGCATGGTTTCGTCCAGCCCGTTGTCAACCGTGCGGTTGATCAGGCAATAAGGGTTTTGCACGGTCGCCACTTTGGGCAGCCCGTGCTGCTCTGCCAAACGCACAAACTCGTGCACGCCATAAGGCGTTTCGTTGGACAGGCCAATGGCGCGCACCTTGCCTGCCTTGACCAGTCCGGCCAGCGCTTCAAGCTGCTGGTGGATGGTACTCACGGGCATGTCCTTGGCCGGATCGAAATACACCATGCCGAAAGCCGGCACGTTGCGTACCGGCCAATGGATCTGGTACAGGTCAATCACATCGGTCTGCAGACGCTGGAGGCTGTCTTCACAAGCCTGCACGATGTGCTGCGGCGTCAGGTCCGGGCTGCCATTGCGTATCCATTCCATACCGCGCGCCGGGCCCGCCACCTTGGTTGCCATCACCAGCTTGCTACGCGCACCCGGTCGTTTGGCAAACCAGTTGCCAAGGATGATTTCGGTGGCGCCAAAAGTTTCAGCCCGCGCCGGCACCGAGTACATTTCCGCTGCGTCGAGAAAGTTGACGCCCCGCTCCAGGGAACGGTCAAGAATTGAGTGGGCGGTGGCTTCATTGACCTGCTCGCCAAAGGTCATGGTGCCGAGGCAAATCGGAGTGACCTGCAGGCCGCTGCCGCCGAGTTGTATTTTATTCATGGGGATTCATGCAGAAAAACGTGTTGGAAAAAGGAACTCAGGGCGTGTATCCAGACCGGCTTCGCAGGCCAGGTCGCGAAGTCAAATGCCGGAACAAGTGCAAGCCACTCAGGTTCTAGTTTAAAGGCTGGCTGCCGCCGTTGGCGGGCAGTGTGTCGGGCAATTGGCTTACAAATGAACACCTGGCGCTGCCCTAGCATTCATGCACAAAAGCTCTAACCATCAAGCTTTCCCAACCTACAGGAGTATCCCCATGAAATTAGCCTTTACATCCCTTGCCTGTGCCACCCTGATTCTGAGTGGCTGCGCCAACATGAGCGAAACCCAGCAAGGCACCGCCAAGGGGGCCGGCATAGGCGCTGTCGCCGGAGCCGTGCTCGGTGCGGCCACCGGGGGTTCCAAAGGTGCTGCCCAAGGCGCGGTGTTGGGCGGTGCGGTCGGTGCAGGCGGTGGCTACCTGTGGTCCAAGAAAATGCAGGATCAGAAAATCGCCATGGAACGGGCTACTGCCGGCACCGGTGTGGCGGTGAGCCAGACCGCCGACAACCGCCTCAAGCTTGATATTCCCTCGGATATCTCGTTTGCCACAGGTCGCTCCGACATCAATTCCAGTTTTGCGCCTGTTCTCAATCAGTTCGCTTCCAGCCTGAATCAAAATACCGTGACCACGGTGACCATCATTGGCCACACCGACAACACCGGCAGCGATGCGGTCAACAATCCGCTGTCAGTGGACCGTGCCAACAGCACCCGCGACTACCTGGTCAGCCGCGGTGTAGCCCGCACCCGTATTGCGACAGATGGCCGTGGCGAGCGCGAGCCGATTGCCGACAACAACACCGCTTCAGGCCGCGACAAAAACCGCCGTGTGGAGATTTATGTGGCTGAATCGGTACAGGCTGCTGCCCGCTAATAGGTCCACCCCTATTGGCGCTCACTGCGTGTAGCGCCCTTTCCCCTTCCAGGGGACAGGCGCCTGCAGCTGGCAAAGCCAGATCTGCGGCCCCTGCTGGTAAAGAAAAAGCACCCTGCGAGGTGCTTTTTTTTGGTCGCAGTTGTCACTACGCCTGTAAGCCCGCCTGGCGAAAACGCGCTTCCTCCTGGAGCTTGAGCACGCGCCGCTGCACCTTGCCGGTGGTGGTCATCGGCAGTGCCTCAATGAATTCGATCTCTTTGGGGTATTCATAAGGCGCCAGCAGGCCTTTGACGTGGGCTTGCAGTTCCGCCATAATTTTTAAGTCAAAAAGTTCTTTATCCCCCGTATGTATTGCTCGAGCAGCTATGAAATCAGGAGCAAGCACAATATAGGCCTTGACCACGGCGCCGCGTTCCCGGTCGGGTTTGGGCACCACTGCCGCGTTCGCCACGGCCGGATGTTTAACCAGGCAGTTCTCGATTTCGCCGGGGCCGATGCGGTAGCCGGCCGCCTTGAACACATCGTCGGCGCGGCCCTCGTACCAGAGGTAGCCGTCTTCATCACGCGTGGCCAGGTCGCCGGTGCGGCACCAGTCGCCACTGAACTTGGCTTGCGTACCGGCTTCGTTTTTCCAGTAGCCAAGAAAAAATATCGGATCGGGGTCGCCATGAATGTCGTAACGGTTCACCGCGACGTCGCCGGGCACGCCGGTCGGGCACTCATGGCCTTCGCCGTCAATCACCGCCACTCGGTGTCCCGGGTAAGCCTTGCCCATGCTGCCGGGCCGGGCTGGCCAACCGATGCTGCCTTGCACGGCTGTCAACCCGGCGCCGGGCCGACCCAAGGCGGTTTGGGTTCCCTCGGGGGGCAGCGCAGCAGGCGAAGCGACACGTGTGGGGGCCACATTCATGCTGCAGTTCCCGACTACATAGTTGATCTCGGTCTGGCCAAACATCTCGTTGACGACCACACCGAGCTGGTCTTTGCAGTAGGCGAACACGGCGTCGCCGACCGCTTCACCCGCGCTCATCATGGCCTGCAGCTTGAGCGGGAACTGCTGACGCGGCTGCGGATAGGCTTTCATCATGGCCTTGAGTGCTGTCGGGAACAGAAAGGTGTGCGTCACGCCCTGCTCGGCCATCAGCGTGAACGCAAGCTCAGGGCTGAAACGCCCGTTGAAGGCGACGATCGGACGACCAAAATAAAGTGTGGGCAGCAAGGCATCCATCAGGCCGCCGGTCCAGGCCCAGTCTGCCGGTGACCAGAACACGGCATCGGACTTCGCATTGGTCTTGCCATCGAAGCCAAACCAGTTCTGGCTGCAGACAAAACCTGGCAAATTGCCGATCAGCGCGCGGTGCGCCAGCAGCGCGCCTTTCGGCGGGCCAGTCGTGCCGCTGGTGTAAATCAGGATTGCCGCCTCGTCGGCCTTGGTCTTGACCGCCGTGAAAGCGCGCTGCGGTGGCTCCACCCACGGCTCGCCCCGGGGTGGAACAGCCCTCCCAGGGGGAAGCGAGGACACGGCGGTGCCGAGCGTGGTGTTCATGGACGCCATCGCCGCCTCATAGTCGACGTCCCCCCTGCCTGCCGCCGTGCCGGCGGCAAGCACCGTGCGCAATGCCGGGCAACGGCTGCGGGCGGTGTTGAGGTTGTCAATCGAATTTTCGTCGCAGATGGCAAGGACCGCTTCGCTGTCCTGCAGGCGGTATTCCAGCGCCTCGGGGCCAAAGAGCATGGACAGCGGCATGGCCACCGCCCCCATTTGAAACACCGCCATGTAGGCCACCGCGGTTTCAAAACGCTGGGGCAGCACAATCGCGACCCGGTCGCCGCGCTGCACGCCCAGCCGCGTCAGCACATGGCTCAATGCATCGGCCGCCTGCTGCAGCTCGGAGAATGTAAAGAAAATCGCGGCAGCCCCCGCTTGATGAGCGCGGATAGCTACTCTTTTTGTAGCATTTTTTTGGCCTGCAGCTGCATCTGCCCACCGTCCGCAGCAGACCTCGGCGATGTTGAAGTACTCGCCCACCTGCCAGCGAAAACCGCGGTGCATGGCTGCGTAATGGTCCGGCATCCCGTCGCCCGGCAGGCGGCGACGGTTTCCGGCGGGCTTGTCCCTGTTTTGACTGCGCTTCAACTGAATTATCCTTATGATGAGCAGACAATGTACAAAGAAAAACGCCTTTCCCGCAGCGAGTT
>JBKJZS010000043.1:0-4862 GCA_046714915.1 Polaromonas sp.
ATGCGGCCATTTATGCCGGATCGGGCAATCCCCTGATTGCCCAGACCGCACAGCTGCACTGGCACCATATCCGCCGCGCCATGGGTGCGGTTTTGCAGGTGTCGACCATGCGCGAGTCCATCTGGGATGAACACGACGCCATTGCTAAAGCCATAGCCGACGGCGATGAAGACACCGCCGAAACCCTGATCCGCCAGCACGACGAGGACGCCAGCCGCAACCTGGCGAGCCTGCTGTCCAGCGCACTCAACCAGCCTGCCCCTTCCGCAAACATCACAGCCCTGCCCGTTCTGACCCCCCAAAGCCATGGAGACACACGATGAAACTCACCCCCGAACAACTCGCCCAATTCGACCGCGACGGCTACCTGTTTTTCCCCGGCCTGTTTACAGCGGAAGAAACGCACACGCTTAGCGACGCCGTGCCCGAGCTCTACAGCCGGCGCGAGCCCTACAACATTCGCGAGAAAAGCAGCGACGCCGTGCGCACCAACTTTGCCGCGCACATGTACAGCAAGCCCTTTGCCAAACTGGCACGCCATCCGCGCATGATTCAACCGGTGGAAGAACTGCTGGGCGAAGAGCTGTATATGCACCAGTTCAAGGTCAACGGCAAGATGGCCTTTGAAGGCGACGTCTGGCAGTGGCACCAGGACTATGGCACCTGGCTGAATGACGACATGATGCCAACCGAACGCGCGATGAACGTGGCGATTTTTCTGGACGACGTCACCGAGCACAACGGCCCCCTGATGTTAATTCCCGGTAGCCACAAAAAGGGCGTGGTCGATGCCAAGCATGACCTGACCACCACCAGCTACCCGCTCTGGACGGTGGACAATGACTTGATCCGCCAGTTGGTGCAGCGCGCCGGTGGCAAGCAGGGCGGCATCGTCAGCCCCAAAGGCCCGGCCGGCTCGATGATTCTGTTCCACTCCTGCCTGGTCCATGCGTCGGGCAGCAACCTGTCGCCGTTCGACCGCGTCAGCGTCTACCTCAGCCTGTGCGCCGTCAGCAACCACATCCGCCGCCACAAGCGTCCCGAGTACATCACGCACCGCGACTTCGCGCCCATCACCTGCCTGCCGGATGACTGCTTGCTGAAAGACTACCCGGTGGATCTGCCCTGGAAAGACGGCGTCCCCGCCACGGCGCTGCAAACGTCGATGGAAGAAATTGCGCCGGAGCAAACCGCACGGGAACGCCAGGCAGCCTGAGCCAAGCGACATGTCATGCCGGACTTGAGGAGTCCTGCCCCGGACTCCGATCCGGGGCATCCATGCCTCGCAATGCCTCTTTAACCACTTTAATTTCCTTCCACCATGGATTGCGGGTCAAGCCCGCAATGACAGGACTGCCTCAATGAACCTCTATACCAAACTCCAGCAGCGCGCCGCCGACAACAAACCGGTGCGCATCGGCCTGATAGGCGCCGGCAAATTCGGCTCCATGTACCTGGCGCAGATTCCCAGAACACCCGGCGTCCACCTCGTGGCCATTGCCGACCTGTCACCCGAAGCGGCCCGCGCCAACCTCGCCCGTGTCGGATGGAAACCTGAGTTAACCCAGGCAGAGTCTGCGCAAGCAGCTATTAAAACCGGAGCAACCTGGATCACCGACGACTGGATGGCCGTGGTCACGCACCCGCAGATTGACATCATTGTGGAATGCACCGGCAATCCGGTGGCCGCCGTCGAGCACTGCCTGCAGGCTTTTGCGCATGGTAAACACGTGGTCAACGTCACGGTGGAGGCCGATGCCTTTTGCGGCCCGCTGCTGGCGCGCAAGGCGGCCGAGGCGGGTGTGATTTATTCGCTGGCTTTCGGCGACCAGCCGGCCCTGATTTGCGACCTGGTGGATTGGGCACGCACCTGCGGTTTTCCGGTGGTGGCCGCAGGTCGTGGCCACAAATGGTTGCCGCATTTTTCCGAATCGACGCCCGAGACGGTCTGGGGCAACTACGGCTTGACCCCGGAACAGGCCCTGCGCGGCGGACTGAATCCGAAAATGTTCAACAGTTTTCTGGATGGGTCCAAGCCCTCTATCGAATGCACCGCCGTGGCCAACGCCACCGGCCTCACCGTGCCCAGCAATGGCCTGCTCTATCCGCCCGCCAGTGTGGAGGACATTCCCTTTGTGACGCGCCCCATCAGTGAAGGTGGCGTGCTGGAGCGCAAGGGCATGGTGGAAGTCATTTCCTCTCTGGAAGCCAATGGCCGCAAGATTCCCTACGACATCCGCATGGGGGTCTGGGTCACGGTAGAAGCCGAGACCGACTACATCAAGAACTGCTTTGAAGAGTACGACGCACACACCGACCCGAGCGGGCGCTATTTCACGCTCTACAAGCGCTGGCACCTGATCGGGCTGGAAGTCGGCGTATCGGTCGCCAGTGTGGCTCTGCGGGGTGAGCCGACCGGCGTGGCGACCTGCTGGAATGCCGACGTGGTGGCCACCGCCAAGCGCGACCTTCAGCCGGGCGAAATGCTCGACGGCGAAGGTGGGTACACGGTCTGGGGCAAGCTGTTGCCGGCCGACACATCGCTGCAGTTGGGCGGCCTGCCGCTGGGTCTGGCGCACCAGGTCAAAGTCGTGCGTGCCGTCAAAAAAGGGCAGAGTTTGAGCTGGGCCGATGTGGCGATGGACACTTCCACCCCCGCGTACAAGGTGCGCCATGAGATGGAAAGCATGTTCTCGCCCGCCATGAAGAAAGCTGCCTGACAGCCTTCTCATGCTGCGTGCGTCATGATGGTCGCAGAGCCATCTACCGGAAACCTGAATGACTATTGCAAACGACAAACGCATCCCAGAAATCGCCTTTTTGGGCACGGGCAGCATGGGGCTTCCCATGGCCAGACGCCTGTGTGAAGCCGGCAATGCGTTGCAGGTGTGGAACCGAACCCCCGGCAAAGCCGATTCCCTGACCGCGCTGGGCGCGAGGGTTCATGCGCAGGCCAGCGCGGCGGTCGCAGATGCCGACATTGTTGTCGGCATGCTGGAAAACGGAGTGGTGGTGGAAGACGTGTTGTTCTCGCAAGGCGTCGCCGCTGCGATGAAACCGGGCGCACTTTTCATAGACATGGCCTCAATCAAGCCCCGAGAGGCGCGCGACCACGCCGCGCGTCTGGGCGCGCTGGGCATCGCGCATCTCGATGCGCCCGTCTCAGGCGGCACGGTCGGCGCCGAACAAGGCACGCTGGTCATCATGGCGGGCGGCGAAACGTCTGGGTTTGAGCGCGCTCTGACCGTGTTCCAGGTGTTCGGTCGCGCGACCCATGTCGGCCCTCATGGGGCAGGCCAGCTCACCAAACTGGCCAACCAGATGATCGTCGGCATCACCATCGGCGCAGTCGCCGAGGCCCTGCTGTTTGCCACCAAGGGCGGTGCCAACATGGCCAAGGTCAAGGAAGCGATCACCGGCGGCTTTGCCGACAGCCGCATTTTGCAGGTGCATGGCCAGCGTATGGTGGAGCGGGACTTCGCACCGCGAGCCCGCATGAGCATACAGCTCAAAGACATGCGCAACGCACTCACCACCGCACAGGAAATCGGCTTTGAGGCGCCAATCACGGCGCTGTTCGAAAAGCTCTACGCCGACGGTATCGAGCACGGTCTGACAGATCTCGACCATTCCGGCCTGTTCGTCGAGCTGGCCAGCCGAAACGGCATGGCGTAGAGGGACATCCGGATGACTGCCACCCCCGATCTGCTGATACGCAACGCACGGGTGCTTGACGGCACCGGCGCCGATTCCGCTATCAAAGATGTAGCTGTCTATAACGGCTGCATAAGCGCTATCGGCAAAAACCTTCCCGCAAATGCAGAAAAAGTGGTGGACGCGGACGGCTTGGCCCTGATGCCCGGCATCATCGACAGCCACACCCATTTCGACGCGCAAATCACCTGGGATCCGACGCTCAAGCCCTCGCCCGCGCTCGGCGTGACGACCGCGGTGATCGGCAACTGCGGCTTCACCATCGCGCCTTGCAAACCCGCCGACCGTGACCTCACCCTGCGCAACCTCACGCAGGTCGAAGGCATGTCGCTGGACGTGTTGCGGCAGGGCATCGACTGGGGCTTTGAAACTTTTTCGGAGTATTTGGACCTGCTGCGCCGCAAGGGCAGCGCGGTCAATATCGCGGCCTATGTCGGCCATTCGTCGGTGCGCACCTGGGTGATGGGCGCGGACGCGTCAAAGCGGGCCGCGACAGAAGCCGAAATTGCCCAGATGCAGGTGATCGTGCGCGACGCGATGGCAGCCGGCGCCGTGGGCTTTGCGAGCAGCACCAGCCCCGCACACAACGGGGAAGGCGGCCTGCCCATGCCCTCGCGGCTCGCCAGCGACGGCGAAATGATGGCACTGATCACGGCCATGGGCGAAGGCAACAAAGGCGTCTACATGGTCACCAAGGGCGGCCAGATGTCGGTGCCTTTCCTCGAGGAGATGGCCGCGCAGTCAGGCCGGCCGGTGATGATCGCCGCGCTGCTGCACAACAGCACCAATCCCGACGCCGTTTTCAAGGATCTCGAACAGATCGCTGAGGCCAACGCGCGCGGTCGCCGCCTGATCGGCCAGGTCTCGTGCTGCCCGCTCACGATGGATTTCACGCTTGCCTCGCCTTACCCGGTGGAGGGTCTGCAAAGCTGGAAACCCGCGCTAGGCCTGGTCGGCGAAGCGCTCAAACGGATCTTGGCCGATGCGGCGTTCCGCCAGTCGGTGCGCGACGAGATCGCAGCGCCCACCACCTTCCGGCTGTTCAACGGCGAGTGGGACAAGGTCCATGTGGTGGAAACCGCCCTGCTGGAGCATGCTGCGATGGAGCAGCGCAGCATCGCTGAACTGGCCGGGGCGCAGGGACGCGA
>JBKJZS010000044.1:0-4456 GCA_046714915.1 Polaromonas sp.
CGGTCAAGGTCCAGGGCAACCCGGAGCATGCTCAAACCGGCGGCGTGCTGGGCACCAAGGCCTCGCGCTACACCGAGCGCAGCTACCATGCCGAGCGCCTCCTGCACCCGCTCAAACGGGTGGGGCCCAAAGGCTCGGGGGGCTTTGAGCCGGTCAGCTGGTCCAGCGCGCTCGACGAGATTGCCACCCGGCTCCAGGCCATTGCTGGCCGCAACCCCGAGGCCATCGCGCCCTACAGCTATGCCGGCACCATGGGCCTGGTGCAAAGCGAGAGCATGGCGGCACGTTTCTTCAACAAATTGGGCGCGTCCCGGCTGGAGCGCACCATCTGTTCAGCCGCCGGCGGCGAAGCGCTGACGCAAACGCTGGGCGGCAAGGTCGGCATGAAGGTGGAGTTTTTTGCCGAGTCGAAGCTGATTCTCATCTGGGGCAGCAACTCGATTGCCAGCAACCTGCATTTCTGGCGTTATGTGCAGGAGGCGAAACGACAGGGCGCCAGACTGGTCTGCATCGACCCGCGCAAAACCGAGACCGCCGAAAAATGCCACGAACACATCGCGCTCTTGCCCGGCACCGACGCCGCGCTGGCACTGAGCCTGATGCACGAGCTGATCGTCCACGACTGGCTGGACCACGACTACATCGCGCAGCACACCCTGGGCTGGGACGCGCTGAAAGAGCGGGCGCTGCAGTGGCCACCCGGGCGCGCAGCGCAGGTGTGCGGCGTGCCGGTGGCGCAGATTCGTTCTCTGGCGCGCGACTACGGCAGCTGCTTCGCCAACAAAGAGCCGGCTGCGATACGGCTGAACTACGGCATGCAGCGTGTGCGCGGCGGCGGCAACGCCGCGCGCGCCATTGCCTGCCTGCCGGCGCTGACTGGCGCCTGGCGGCACCGCGCCGGTGGCCTGCTGCTGTCCAGCTCCGGCATGTTCCCGGTCAACAAGGCAGCGCTGCAGCGGCCCGATCTGCTGGCGGGCCGGCAGCCGCGTACCCTCAACATGAGCACCATCGGCAACGACCTGCTGCAGGAGAGTTCGCCGGTCTTCGGCCCGAAAATCGAAGCGCTGATCGTCTACAACAGCAACCCGGTCGCGGTGGCGCCCGAATCCGGCCAGGTGGTGCGCGGTTTCGAACGCGAGGATCTGTTCACCGTGGTACTTGAGCACTTTCAGACCGACACCGCCGACTACGCCGACTTCATTTTGCCGGCCACCACGCAACTGGAGCACTGGGATGTGCACAGCGCCTATGGCCACACCGATGTGCTGCTGAATCGGCCCGCGATTGCGCCGGTGGGTCAGGCCCGAACGAACACCGACATTTTTCGTGCGCTGGCCGCACGCATGGGTTTTGACGAGCCCTGCTTTACCGATGACGACGAAACCCTGTGCCGCACGGCTTTTAGCCACCCGGACGGTGACAAAGTCGATTTCGATGAGTTGCTCGACAAGGGTTTTGCCACGCTGCCCGTTCCTGACGCGCCGTTCTCCGACGGGCACTTCCCCACGCCATCCGGGAAATGCGAATTTTTCAGCGAGCGGCTGGCGGCGCAAGGCCTGGACGGCCTGCCCGACCATGTTCCCAACTACGAAGTGGCCGGTTCGTCGGCCAGCTTCCCGCTGGCGATGATCTCGCCGCCGGCCCGCAACTTTCTGAACTCCAGCTTCGTCAATGTCAAAAGCCTGCGCGATATCGAAGGCGAACCGGTGCTGGAAATGAATCCTGCCGATGCCGCAGCGCGCGGCATCGGTTCCGGCGCGGTGGTCAAGGTGTTCAACCAGCGCGGCAGCTACCGCTGCAAGGCCGAGGTGTCCGCGCGCGCGCGTCCGGGCGTGGTCAACGGCTTGGGGATCTGGTGGCGCAAGCTCGGGCTGGACGGCCGCAATGTCAACCAGCTGACCAGCCAGCGCCTGACCGACCTCGGGCGCGGCCCGGTTTTTTACGACTGCCTGGTCGAGGTACAGCTGGTACCGCCGCCCGGAAATAGCGCACCATGAAAGCGCCTCTCCGCACCCAAGGCGGCGTTGCTATCTCTGCGAAGGCGGCCAGCCTTCGCTGCCGCTGGCGTCAGACCCGGGGTGGAACGCCATCGCTTTCCTGGCGTTTCGCCACTTCCGGGTTGCAGTACGCCCCGCTCTAAAGTGCCATGTCCTTCGCACGGATGACCTCCAGAACAGCGGCGCTGATCGCAGGCGCTCTGCTGCTGGGCCTTTCCGGTTGCACCAGCCTCGGTTATTACTGGCAGTCGGTCAACGGCCACCTGCATGTGATGAATGCGGCCCGGCCCGTGGACGACTGGCTGCAGGACAGCGAGACACCCGACAAGCTCAAGGCCCGCCTGGCCCTGACCCAGAAAATCCGCCGTTTCGCCGTCAGCGAGCTCAAGCTTCCCGACAACGCCAGCTACCAGCGCTATGCTGACCTGAAACGCAAGGCGGTGGTCTGGAATGTGTCCGCCGCGCCCGAGTTTTCGCTGAAACTCAAGACCTGGTGTTTTCCGGTCACCGGCTGCGTCGGCTACAAAGGTTATTTTGACGAAGCCGAGGCGCGCGCCGAAGCTCACAAACTGTCTGCCGAGGGTCTGGAAGTCAGCGTCTATGGTGTGCCGGCCTACTCAACCCTGGGCTGGCTGAACTGGGCCGGTGGCGACCCGCTGCTTAACACTTTCATCGCCTACCCCGAAGGCGAGCTGGCCCGCCTGATTTTTCACGAGCTGGCGCATCAGGTGGTTTTTGCCCCGGACGACATGGACTTCAACGAGTCATTCGCGACCGCAGTGGAGCGGCTGGGCAGTGCGCGCTGGCTGGACACGCACGGCAACGCTGCGGCCCGGGACGAATACGCCACCTTCCGCGAGCGCCGCCAACAGTTTCGCGCGCTGACCTTGGGCCTGCGCCGCGAGCTCAGCGACATTTATGCATCAAATGCGGCCTCAGCCCGCTCTCCTTCTACGCAAATAGCTATGAAAAAGATAGCTATGCAAACTTTCCACACCCGTTATGCCGAACTCAAATCCGTCTGGGGCGGTTACGCCGGCTACGACCCCTGGGTGGCACGCACCAACAACGCATCGCTGGCTGCGCTGGCCGCCTATGATGACCTGGTACCCGGCTTTGAAGCGCTGTTTGCACGCGCGGGCGGCGACTGGAACCAGTTTTATGATGCGGTCAGGAAGCTGGCCGCCCTGCCCAAACAGCAGCGGCACCAAGCCCTTACCAACAACAACCCCAAGGAGACGCCCCATGGCTGACATCCATATCGAGAGAGACCACACCATGGGCCTGCTCCAGGCACGCAAGACCGCTTTCCAGTGGGCCGAGCAAGCGGAAGAAAAATTCGACATGAGCTGCACCTACGAAGAAGGCGCGACCAGCGACGAAGTCAGCTTCACGCGTTCGGGCGTCAGCGGCACACTCAAGGTGACCAAGGACAAGTTTGAACTCGATGCGAAGCTGGGTTTTCTGCTGGGCGCTTTCAAGGAAAAAATCGAGGATGCAATTGTGAAGAATCTCGACACCCTGATCAAACAGGCACCCACGGCCAAAAAGAAACCGGCGTCGAAATGACGGCGTTGGCCAGCCCGGGCCCACTCATGGTCTGAGCGTGCGCCCTCTTGACAGAGTTAAGCCATATCAACGTTCGCCATCAGGGGCAGGAACAAGCAAGCGAAGCGCCGCTTGTGACTGTCCCCTGCATGGCGGGGTTAGGCAGGGATGCGCTATTTCTTCCTCGGGTCATCTGCTGGGTTGACGTAATTGATGGCCCAAGGTCCCACGCCGTGAACTTGAACAATGGTCTCCTCTTTAGTCCAAGCGAAGTGATTGGTCTTGACCTGCATGATGGCGACACCGCCAGCGGATAGCGCCATTGTCTTGGATTTGTCCAGTTTGTCGCCGGTTCCCATGTTAAAAGTACCGGAGATCACGGTGACATGCTCGATCGCCGGATGCCAGTGGGCGGGTATCTGGTAGTTGGCCGGAAACTTCAGGCGAAACGTAAACGGAACTGCTTCGTTGAGCGGGCCTTCGATTACGGCAAGCTTCGCTCCTGCCGGTAACGAAGGTACATCGGTCCATTTGAGATCGCCTGGCGCGACCATCATGTGGGTACCCGATTGGGCCCAAGCGGCAGGCGCTCCCAAGCAGGCGAGGGCGAGCGTTACGGATAGTGCGGCAAGATGCTGCTTCATGGTGTTCTCCTTCAATTGTTTCGTTGTGGGGCTGTAAATAATGCTAGTGCGGGCACCAGCCCCGTAATACCCGCCTAACGAATGAAAGGGACGTCCCCGTTCCGAGCGAGCCGCGTGTCGTAAGACTTGCGGTTTACGGCATCAAAGTGCCACGATGGAGAGGTCAAACTTTTCATCAACTCACCTGGAAGGGGAAATCATGGCCATTATTACCATTGGAATCGATTCTGGCCAAGAACGTCTTTGCCTTGCATTGCGTCGATGAGT
>JBKJZS010000045.1:0-9978 GCA_046714915.1 Polaromonas sp.
AAGTGATGGCTTCGTGCCCAGGGCAAGGCGCAAGCCGCAAGGCTGGCCGCCTTCGCAAGGGTTGCAACGCCGCCGTGGGTGCGAAGACGCGCTTTCATGTTTCGATATTTTCGGGTTGCAGTACTAGGGGCTCTTTTTGATCGATAAAGCGGCCTGCTGCACGAGTTCCGGGCCCTGGTAGATCAGCCCGGTGTAGATCTCCACCAAGTCCGAAACGGAATTAATTTTGGACAAAGCATCGGCCCCGCTCAGGACGCCGCCCACGCCAATGATGGGAAAGCCCTTGCCCAGCGCGGCGCGCAGCTGGCCGATGACGCGGTTGCTGGCTGCCAGCACCGGCGCGCCGCTCAGGCCGCCGGCTTCTTCGGCGTGGGGCAGGCCCTTGACAAGGTCGCGGCTCAGTGTCGTGTTGGTCGCGACCACGCCGTCCATGGCGTGGCGCTTCAGGGTCGCAGCAATCACGTCAACCTGTGCCTCGTCGAGGTCGGGCGCAATCTTCACAAAAATCGGCACCCGTTTGCCGTGCTGCCGGGCCAGCGCTTCGCGGCGTTCGGCAATGCGGCCCAGCAGCGTGTCGAGCGCTTCGTCACTTTGCAACGCGCGCAGGTTTTTGGTGTTGGGACTGGAGATGTTAATGGTCACGTAGTCGGCGTGCGGGTAGACACCGTCCAGGCAGAGCAGGTAGTCGTCGACCGCGTTTTCAATTGGGGTGGCCGCGTTTTTGCCGATGTTCAGCCCCAGCAGCAGCGGATTTTTGACATTCTGGCGGCGGAAGGTGGACTTCTGTACGTTGGCGATAAAGGCGTCCAGCCCGTCGTTGTTAAAGCCCAGCCGGTTGATCAGCGCACGGGCCTGCGGCAGGCGGAACATGCGCGGCTTGGGGTTGCCCGGCTGCGCCTTCGGTGTGACGGTGCCGACTTCGACAAAACCAAAACCCAGGCCCGCCAGGCCGTCGATGCAGCGCGCGTTTTTGTCCAGCCCGGCCGCCAGTCCGACGCGATTCGGAAATTTCAGCCCGGCCAGTTCGATCGGATCATCGACCCGCCCCGAGCACCAGGCCAGCGCCAGCGGCGTGTGCTGGGTGCGCGCCAGCGAGGCCATGGTCAGTTCGTGGGCGGTTTCAGGGTCGAGCCCAAATAAAAAAGGGCGAGCAAGGGCGTAGGGGAGCAGGGACATTGGATAATTTGATTTGTTCGATGCGACAGACAGCCATTGTCGCAAACCCACACCCACTGACCGCAACCATCCAAACCCGACATGACTCAAGACGAACTCAAAACACTGGTGGGCCAGGCCGCTTTGTACTATGTGGAACCTGGCACGGTCGTCGGCGTCGGCACCGGCTCCACCGTCAACAAATTCATCGACGCGCTGGCCAGCATCAAACACACGATTGCCGGCGCCGTGTCCAGCTCGGTGGCATCGACCGAGCGTTTGCGGGCGCTGGGCATTCCGGTGTTCGAAGCCGGTGAAGTCGGGGAGCTGGCGGTCTACATCGACGGCGCTGACGAGATTGACCATGCCGGCTGCATGATCAAGGGTGGTGGCGCAGCACTTACGCGCGAGAAGATCGTCGCCGCGCAATCGCGAAAATTTGTCTGTATTGCCGATGAATCCAAACTGGTGCAGACGCTGGGTAACTTTCCGCTCCCGGTGGAGATCATTCCGGTGGCGACGCAGCGCATCGTGCGCGAGTTTGCGGCGCTGGGCGGCCGCGCCACCGTCCGCCTGAAGGACGGGCAGCCGCTGCTGACCGACAACGGCCAGCACATCCTGGATGTGACCGGGCTGAAGATCAGCGATCCGCTGGCTTTTGAGTGCCAGGTCAACCAGTGGCCGGGTGTCGTAACCGTGGGTGTGTTTGCGCTGCACAAAGCCAGCGTGTGCCTGCTGGGAACAGCCAGTGGCGTGAAAACCTTGACTTTCTAGTTACCGGAGCCTGCCGGCCTGAGCGCTAGAAGCGGATGCCGGCAGGGTTGTCTGGCGCTGGCGCAGTGGGGCTCGGCACTGCGGTTGCCGGCGTTGCGGGCCGGGCGCCGTCGCGGACGACGGGTGCAACGGCCGGGGCTGCCGCGACCAGCGGCGTGGCCGGCGCCTGGCGGTAACTGGCCGGCAACACCGACGATTTCGGATAACCGGCGGCATCAAGAAACTGCGTCCATTCCGCGTCCGAAAAACCCTTGAGCTGCTGACTGCCAATGGTCAAAAACGGCAGGGAATTGTCTCCGCTGAGACGCTGCAGGGCCTGCGTATCTTCGAAGGTCGTCACGGTCTTTTCCGAAAAAGGAACTCCCCGGGTGGTCAGCATGGCGCGGGCTGAAGCGCACGGACCGCAGTTGTCCCCCGAGTACAAGATCACCGGGTATTGGCCGGCGACTTTGCGCAGCTCAAACGGCAGGGAGGCATTGACAGCAGCTTTTCCCGCCTCACCGGTGGCCGAGGTGACTTTGGCATTGGTCGAGGGCTGTGGCGGCTGGTCGGAGAAAGTCACCCTGCCGTCCGGACCGACAATGCGGTAAATTTGCTGCGCCTGTGAAACAACGGGAAATAGGCCAGCGGCCAACACCAGCACTGTGTGGAATGCTGCAAATTTAATAGCGATTGGGGTCATACAGTGCTCCAGTCTTGGTCTCAAGCCATGCCTTGGTGACGCAGCAGTGCATCAATCGAAGGTTCGCGGCCCCGAAAGGCCTTGAACGACTCCATCGCCGGACGGCTGCCTCCAGCCTCCAGAATGGCTTGACGGTATTTTCTGCCAGTTGCTACCGTAACGGTGCTGGGCACGGTTTCGGCATCGGTGTTTATACCTGCAGTTGTGGTGCTTTGTGCACTTTCCTCAAAAGCGGCATAGGCGTCGGCCGATAGGACTTCTGCCCATTTGTAGCTGTAGTAACCGGCCGCGTAACCACCGGAAAAAATGTGACTGAAGGTATGTGCAGTACGACTGTAAGGCGGCGGCGTGATCACGGCGTATTCCTTACGCACCCCGGCCAGCAAGGCCATCACGTCGTCGCCGGGCCGGTACTGCGTGTGCAGCAACATGTCGAACAGCGAAAACTCGATCTGGCGCAAGGTCTGCATGCCGCTCTGGAAATTCTTGGCAGCCAGCATCTTGTCGAACAGCGCGCGCGGCAGCGGCGCGCCGGTATCGACATGGGCGGTCATGTGTTTGAGCACGTCCCACTCCCAGCAGAAGTTTTCCATGAACTGGCTGGGCAGCTCGACCGCGTCCCACTCGACGCCGCTGATGCCCGAGACATCGCGTTCGTTGACCTGCGTCAGCATGTGGTGCAGGCCGTGGCCGAACTCGTGGAACAGCGTGGTCACGTCGTCGTGGGTCAGCAGCGGCGGTTTGCCGCCCACGCCATCGGCAAAATTGCAGACCAGGTGCGCCACCGGGGTTTGAAGCCTGCCCGTGTCTGGGCGCAGCCAGCGGGCGCGCACATCATCCATCCAGGCGCCGCCGCGTTTGCCAGTACGGGCCGGCTGGTCCAGGTAAAACTGGCCCACCAGCTGCCCGTCGCGTTCAATCCGGTAGAACTCGACCCCTGGCTTCCACACCGGGGCCGAATCCTGGCGAATCGCCACTTCAAACAGCGTCTCCACAATCTTGAACAGGCCCGCCAGTACCTTGGGCGCGGTGAAATACTGTTTGACTTCCTGCTCGCTGAAGGCGTAACGCGCCTCCTTGAGTTTTTCGCCGATGTAAGCGTAGTCCCAGGGTTGCGGCTCTTTCAGGCCCAGCTGTTCTGCGGCGAATTCGCGCAGATCGGCCACATCTTTGACGCCGTAAGGCTTGGCGCGCTGGCCCAGGTCGCGCAGGAAACTGATGACCTGTTCGGGCGAGTCCGCCATCTTGGGCACCACCGAGACCTCGCCGAAATTGCGGTAGCCCAGCAGCTGGGCTTCTTCGAGTCGCAACGTCAGGATTTCCTGCATCACGGCGCTGTTGTCGAAGTGGCTGAACTCGGGCGGTGACTGGTCGCTGGCGCGCGTGCTGTAGGCTTTGTACAGGGTTTCGCGCAGCGCGCTGCTGTCAGCAAACTGCATCACAGGCAGGTAGCTGGGCATTTTCAGCGTGAGTTTGTAGCCGTCTTTGCCGCCGGCCTCGGCCTGCGCGCGCGCCGTCTGACGCACGTCGTCAGGCACACCCGCCAGCTCGTCCTCGCTGGCGTAATAGGCATAGGCCTCGGTCGCATCCAGCGCGTTTTCACTGAAGCGCTGGCTCAATTCGGCCTGGCGTTCCTGGATGGCGGCAAAACGGTCCTTGGCTGCACCGGCCAGCTCGGCGCCCGAGAGCACAAAGTTACGAACGGCGTTTTTATGCGCCTGACGCTGCTCGGCGTTGAGTGTGGCCACATCAATCGCCTTGTATTTGGCATACAGCCGTTCGTCAGCGCCCAGACGGGTCCAGAACTCCGTGACCTTGGGCAGGGCCGCGTTGTAAGCGGCGCGCAGCTCGGGTGTGTCGACCACGCTGTTGAGATGGCTGACAGCGCCCCAGGCGCGGCTGAGCTTCTCGGTAGCGACATCCAGCACCCCGGCCATGTCGGCCCAGCGCGCCGGAAATGATGAAGCCGTGACTTGCTCCAGCGCGTCATTGGCCTGACGCACCAGCGCATCGACCGCAGGGGCGACATGGCCGGGCGAGATGCGGTCAAACACCGGCAGGTTGGAAAAGTCGAGGAGTGGGTTGGGTTGGGTCATGGGGGCTAGCTGCGGGCGGTAGCGCAAATCTAAAGACATCAAAGATGTTAAACGCTGTCGGTGCCAAGCATCACCCTGATGCAGACCAGCCCGCAGGCCGATAGGGACACTGGCGGCTCAATCCTGCGCGCTTTTCTTGAGGCTTCTTAGCTGGGGCTTCTTGGCACGTTTGACGGTGCCGCCCGGCGTCAGGCGCTGGTTGCCCAGCACGCGCAGCGTTTTGACCTCGGGCCGCTGGCCATAGCGGGCGCTGTTTTTCAGCACTTTCACATCGCGCGGACCGGGCATACGGTCAACGTTCACCTTTTTTTCTTTTTCCGGCATGGGCCGCCACAGCACCAGCAGCTTGCCGATGTGCTGGATAGGCGCTGCATGGAGCTCGTCGGCCAAGGTCTGAAAAATTGTCTCGCGGCCGGCGCGGTCGTCCGATTGCACGCGGACCTTGATGAGCCCGTGCGCCTTCAGTGCCGCATCGATTTCTTTCTTGACAGCGGCGGTCAGGCCGTCCGAGCCGATCATCACGACGGCGTCCAGGTGATGCGCATCGGCGCGGTGGTCTTTGCGCTGGGCGGGAGTAAGTAGTATTTGAGCCATGCCCGATTATCGGTGAGAGGACAATGCGGGCATGAAAGTAAATACCAAAAGCAAAAAGGTCAACAAAGCGTGGTTAAACGACCACGTTAACGATACCTATGTCAAGCTGGCAAAAAAAGAGGGTTACCGGGCCAGGGCGGCCTACAAGCTCAAGGAAATCGATGAATCCTTCGGGCTGATCAGGCCCGGCGATTGCGTGGTGGATCTGGGCAGTGTGCCCGGTGCCTGGAGCCAGTACGTGCGCCGCAAGCTGTCGCCGGCGGGCGCTGCCGCGGGCGCCTTGAATGGGCGTATCGTGGCGCTGGACCTGCTGCCAATGGACCCGGTGGAGGGAGTGGTTTTCATCCTGGGCGATTTCAGGGAGCCGGAGGTGCTACAAATACTGGAGCAAACTTTGTGCGCTGACAAGGGTTTCTCGAAGGTGGATGTGGTGCTTTCAGACATGGCTCCAAACCTGTCGGGCATTGACTCGGCGGACGCAGCCCGCATTGCCCACCTGGTGGAGCTGGCGGTGGACTTTTCGGTGAATCACCTGAAGCCCGATGGTGCGCTGGTGGTCAAGCTCTTTCACGGCGGTGCTTACAGCCCGTTGGTCAAGCTGTTCAAGGATACGTTCAAAGTGGTTAAACCGTTCAAGCCGAAAGCCTCGCGCCCCAATTCGTCGGAAACTTTTCTGGTTGGGATGGGTCTGAAATCAGGACGTTAGCGCCTGCCGAAGTGGGCTGAAACGTAAAAATACCGTATTCCCGCTTCAAACCAAGGGATGTATGGCACCAAGTACACCGCTTTTGCCCTTGAAACGCCTAAAATCAGTCGCATGTGCCTTTTGTTCCTCTATCGGAGTCATCCTTGAACAATCAGTGGTTTTCTAAAATTGCAGTCTGGCTGGTTATCGCCATGGTGCTATTCACCGTCTTCAAGCAATTTGACACGCGTGGCGGCGCAGGCTCAACTTACCTGGGGTACTCCGAGTTTCTGGAAGAAGTGCGCGGCAAGCGCATCAAGACCGCGACCATTGCGGAAGGCCAGGGTGGCACCGAGATTTCTGCCACCACCACCGATGATCGCAAAATCCGCACCACGGCGACATACCTTGATCGCGGTCTGGTCGGCGATCTGATCGCCAATGACGTGAAGTTCGACGTCAAAGCCCGTGAAGAAGGCTCCCTGCTCATGACCTTGCTGGTCAGCTGGGGCCCGATGCTGCTGCTGATTGGTGTCTGGATTTATTTCATGCGCCAGATGCAGGGCGGCGGCAAGGGTGGGGCTTTCAGCTTTGGCAAGTCCAAGGCCCGCATGCTGGACGAATCCACGAATTTGGTGACCTTTGCCGATGTAGCCGGTTGCGACGAGGCCAAGGAAGAAGTCAAGGAAGTCGTGGACTTCCTGAAAGACCCCCAAAAATTCCAGAAACTGGGCGGACGGATTCCGCGCGGTTTGTTGCTGGTCGGCCCACCGGGCACTGGCAAGACGCTGCTGGCCAAAGGCATTGCTGGCGAGGCCAAAGTCCCTTTCTTTTCGATTTCCGGTTCCGATTTTGTCGAGATGTTTGTCGGTGTGGGCGCTGCCCGTGTACGCGACATGTTTGATAACGCCAAGAAGAATGCGCCTTGCATCATCTTCATCGACGAGATTGACGCCGTAGGGCGGCAGCGTGGCGCGGGTTTGGGCGGTGGCAATGACGAACGCGAGCAGACGCTCAACCAGATGCTGGTCGAGATGGACGGTTTTGAAACCAACGTTGGCGTGATTGTGGTGGCCGCCACCAATCGTCCTGACATCCTGGATTCCGCATTGCTGCGCCCAGGTCGTTTTGACCGCCAGGTTTATGTCACCTTGCCTGACATTCGTGGCCGTGAGCAGATCCTGAATGTGCACATGCGCAAGTTGCCGCTCGGCCAGGACGTGAATCCGAGCGTTATTGCGCGTGGAACACCCGGCATGTCGGGCGCCGATCTGGCCAACCTGTGCAACGAAGCCGCCCTGATGGCAGCCCGCCGCAACGCGCGCACCGTCGAGATGCAGGACTTTGAAAAAGCCAAAGACAAGATCCTGATGGGTCCCGAGCGCAAAAGCATGGTCATGCCGGAATCGGAGCGCAAAAATACGGCTTACCACGAGTCGGGCCACGCCCTGCTCGGCAAGATGCTTCCCAAGTGCGACCCGGTGCATAAAGTCACCATCATTCCCCGGGGCCGTGCGCTGGGCGTCACCATGAGTCTGCCGGCTCAAGATCGCTACAGTTACGACCGCGAATACATGCTGAGCCAGATCAGCATGCTGTTCGGTGGCCGTATCGCCGAGGAAGTCTTCATGCACCAGATGACCACCGGCGCCAGCAACGACTTCGAGCGCGCAACGGCACTGGCTAGAGACATGGTCACGCGTTACGGAATGACCGATGCGCTGGGTCCCATGGTCTACGCTGAAAACGAAGGCGAAGTGTTCCTGGGCCGTTCGGTGACAAAGACCAACAACATGAGCGAGGCGACCCTGAAAAAGGTCGATGAAGAGGTGCGCCGCATCATTGATCAGCAATATGCCCAGGCGCGCAAGCTGATTGAAGACAACCAGGACAAGATGCACGCAATGGCCAAAGCCTTGCTGGAATGGGAAACCATTGATGGCGATCAGCTCGACGACATCATGGCCGGCAAAGAGCCGCGTCCCCCGAAAGACTGGACACCGCGCAACTCCTCGGTGGGCGGCGGCGGCCCCAGCGGAGGCACACCGGCGGTCAGCACCGAGCCGGCGCCAACGGTGGCCTGAGACCTTCTGCAAGCATGACAACCGGGGCCAGTCCCCGGTTTTTCTTTGGCAATCCTGTTGCCGCCAACCCTGCGGCAGAACCCCCTAGTTTCAGGAGGATTGAGTGATCTGGCAAACCTCCCGCTTTCGGATTAATCTGGACCAACCCCGCGTCATGGGGATTGTCAACGTCACGCCCGACTCGTTTTCAGACGGTGGCAAGTACTTTTCCGAAGGCCGCGGACTGAAGGCCGCATTCGACCATTGCGAGCAGCTCGTCAAGGACGGCGCCGACATTCTCGACATCGGCGGCGAGTCGTCGCGGCCAGGTGCACTGCCGGTTCCGCTGGACGAAGAATTGGCGCGCGTCCTGCCGGTGGTTCGTCATGCCGTGACCCTGGGCGTGCCGGTGTCGGTTGACACCTGCAAGCCGAAAGTCATGGCGGCCGTGCTGGACCTGGGCGCCGACATCGTCAACGACATCTGGGCGTTGCGCCAGCCGGGCGCGGCCCAGGCCGTCGCTGCGCACCCGCGCTGCGGCGTCTGCCTAATGCACATGCACCGGGAGCCCAAGACCATGCAGGCAATGCCTATGGAGGGCGACGTGGTGCCAGCGGTCTTATCTTTTCTCGAACAAATCGCGCATGATCTGCAAGGGCTGGGCGTTGACGCCACCCGCATCGTGCTCGACCCCGGCATTGGCTTCGGGAAAACTGTTACGCAGAATTTTTCCTTGCTGGCGCGCCAGCACGAGCTGCTGGCGGCCGGTTATCCGCTGCTGTCCGGCTGGTCGCGCAAGTCCTCGCTGGCCGCCGTGAGCAGCAGCCTGGCCAGCGTCGGCCAACCGGACATTGCCGACCGCATGGTGCCCAGCATCACGGCGGCCGTGCTGGCTGTGGATCGCGGCGCGCGTGTGGTGCGTGTGCACGATGTGCGCGAGACCGTGCAGGCCCTCAAGGTCTGGTCGGCCGCGCTGGCGTGATCGCCTCTACAGACCAGCCTGATGCCGCGCGTAAAATTGGCGCCAGAACTAACCCAGCCACAACAACATGACAGACCACGGGAGGCGCAGAAATGACAAGAAAATACTTCGGCACTGACGGCATTCGCGGCACGGTGGGACAGCCGCCCATCACCCCCGACTTTGTATTGCGCCTGGCCCATGCGGTTGGCCGCGTGCTGAAAAAAACCGAAGCCCGGCCTACGGTGGTGATCGGCAAGGACACCCGGATTTCCGGCTACATGCTGGAAAGCGCGCTTGAGTCGGGTTTCAACTCCGCCGGGGTGGATGTTGTGCTTCTGGGCCCGCTGCCCACACCCGGAGTGGCCTACCTCACGCGCACGCAGCGCGCCAGCCTGGGTGTGGTGATCAGCGCCAGCCACAATGCCTTTCCCGACAACGGCATCAAGTTTTTCAGTGCCCAGGGTGCAAAATTGCCGGACGCCTGGGAGCAGGAAGTTGAAGCCGAGCTGGAACAGGCGCCGGTCTGGGCCGACTCGCCCAACCTCGGCAAGACGCGTCGGCTTGACGATGCAGCAGGCCGCTACATCGAGTTCTGCAAAAGCACCTTTGCCAATGACTTGACGCTCAAGGGCATGAAGATTGTGGTCGACGCCGCCCACGGTGCGGCCTACCACATCGCGCCGGAGGTGTTTCACGAACTCGGCGCTGACGTGACCTGCATCGGTTGCTCGCCCGACGGCCTGAACATTAACGATGGGGTGGGAGCCACCCATCCGGAGGCACTGATCAAGGCCGTCAAAGCTTATGGGGCGCAGTACGGCGTCGCGCTGGACGGCGACGCCGACCGGCTGCAGCTGGTGGACGCCGAAGGCCGGCTCTTCAATGGCGACGAAGTGCTGTACCTGATGGTGGCAGAACGCCTGGCGCGTGGTGAAAAAGTGCCGGGTGCTGTCGGTACCCTGATG
>JBKJZS010000046.1:0-3566 GCA_046714915.1 Polaromonas sp.
GCCGGGCCGCCCCAAGGGCGAATCCCCTGGCGCGCAGCACCAGGGTAGTCCCATCAACCAGGCCCCGATCTTTCCCGGCTCTGTTGACGCCTCGGGCCAGCCCGCCACCCTGGGTGTGATGGGCGGCGGTCAGCTCGGCCGCCTGTTTGTGCATGCCGCGCAGCGCCTCGGTTATTTCACCGCCGTGCTCGACCCCGATCCCGACAGCCCGGCCGGCCGGGTCAGCCACCACCACATCCAGACCGGCTACAGCGACGAAAGCGGCCTGTCTCGACTGGCGTCCCTGTGTGCGGCCGTCACCACGGAATTCGAAAACGTGCCGGCTGGCGCGCTCACTGTACTGGCCGCGCAGCGGCCCGTCGCACCCGGCGCAGCTGCGGTAGCCATTGCGCAGGACCGCATTGACGAAAAAGCCCATTTTTCGGCCTGCGCCGGGGTGTCGGGTGTGCGCTGCGCTCCCTATGCAGTGATCGACAGCAAGGCGGCGCTGGCCGCCGTGCCAGCCGACCTGCTGCCGGGTATTTTGAAAACCGCGCGCATGGGCTATGACGGCAAAGGCCAGCTGCGCGTCAAAAATGCGGCCGAGCTGGCCACCGCATGGGCCGGGCTGGATGAGGTCCCCTGCGTGCTGGAAAAGCTGCTGCCGCTGACGGCCGAATGCTCGGTCATCGTTGCGCGCGGCTGGGACGGCCGCGTCGTCAGTTTTGCGCCGCAGCACAATGTGCATCTGGACGGGATCCTGGCCGTCACCTGGGCTTATGAAGGAAATATGCCTCCCGTCCTTGCGCAGCGGGCGCAACTAGCTACTGAATCGATAGCAAATCACATTGGCTATGTCGGCGTGCTCTGCGTCGAGTTTTTCCTGATCGATGACGGCAGCGAGCACGGCGCGCTGGTCGTCAACGAAATGGCGCCGCGTCCGCACAACAGCGGCCACTACACGCTGGACGCCTGCGATGTTTCGCAGTTTGACCTGCAGGTGCATGCGCTGGCCGGTCTGCCCTTGCCCCAGCCGCGCCAGCATTCCCCGGCCATCATGCTCAATTTGCTGGGCGACCTGTGGTTCGATGCGGCGGGCCAGCCGCGCACACCCGACTGGCAGGCGCTGCTGGCCTTGCCCGGCACACATCTGCACCTGTACGGCAAGCTGGATCCGCGCGGCGGCCGGAAAATGGGTCACCTGACCATCACCGGTGCCGACGTGGCGGGCGTCACACAGATCGCGCGGCAGGCCGCGCAATTTCTGAGCCTGGAAGTCCTGGACCTTTTGCAATGATTCGCGACGGCCACGACCCGGCGGCGATTGCAGAGGCCGCCCGTGTCATCCGGGCCGGCGGCCTGGTCGGTTTTCCGACCGAGACCGTGTACGGCCTGGGCGCTGATGCCTCGAGCGACAGCGCCGTCGCCGGCATTTTTGCCGCCAAAGGCCGACCCAGCGACCACCCGCTGATTGTTCATGTCGCCGATCCCGGCCAGGTGCTGGACTACGCCAGCAGCGTGCCGCCTTTTGCAAGTCGGCTGATGCGTGCTTTCTGGCCCGGGCCCCTGACGCTGATTTTGCCGCGCCGCGCCGGCGTGGCCAGCGCGGCGGCCGGCGGGCAAGACTCGATTGGCCTGCGCTGCCCGGCGCACCCGGTCGCGCAGGCCCTGCTGAAGGCTTGCGCGACCGGTGTGGCCGGCCCCAGCGCCAACCGCTTTGGCCGCGTCAGCCCCACGACCGCCCGGCATGTCAGTGAAGAATTCGGCGACGACCTGCTGGTGCTGGACGGTGGCCCCTGCGCGGTCGGCATCGAGTCCAGCATCGTCGACTGTACCCGTGGCCGTCCGGTGCTGCTGCGCCCCGGCGTACTCACGCACGCGCAACTGCAGGCCGCCTGTGGTGAGCCGGTGCTGGGCAAGGATGAGCCGCTCTCCGATGTAATCACCGAACTGGGCCAGGCGCCGCGTGCCTCGGGTACGTTGCAGGCGCATTACGCGCCGCAAGCCAAATTGTGCCTGATGCACACCGCCGCCCTGCAAACCGCGCTCGACCTGCTGGGCGCCGACGCCGCACCTATCGCCGTCTACGCACGCAGCATCCTGAAGGTCAAATCGGACCAGATTGTGTACCGCCGCATGCCCGATGACGCCAGCGCCACCGCGCAGCAGCTGTTTGCGGTGCTGCGCGACTTCGATGCCAAAGGCATCCGGCTGATCTGGGTCGAACAGGTGCCCGACACGCCCGAGTGGGACGGTGTGCGGGATCGGCTGGCGCGGGCTTCGGCAAGCTGAGGTTCAGGCCCAAGCTGACGCGGTAAGCCGGCAGCATGGAAGCGATTCAGGCCTTGCGCGTTCCCCCTATTGCAGGCAGGGTATGGATTGGGAATCGGGCGGCCTGACCTTGTGAGGTCCCAGGTGGAAAGCTTGCAAATCACAGCGGTACTGTCTGCCCGGGCCTGCGCCCGCCAGCGCGTGAGTGCCTCGGGGTCGACAGCCTGCCTGCCAGCCCTTGCGCCGGCGGCTATTCCAGCGTGAATCCGATCTTCAAGGAAACCTGCCAGTGCGCCACCTTGCCATCGACCACGTGGCCCCGGGTCTCGGTGAGGGTGAACCACTGGATGTTCCGCACCGTCTCATGCGCCTTGGCGATGGCGGTGCTCGCCGCATCTTCAATACTGACGCTGGAGGAACCGGTAAGTTCAAGCAGCTTGTAAACATGGTTGCTCATCGCATTGCTCCCGGGAGTTGTTCGGTCTGTCTCATAAAATCTTACGTGTTTTGCGTTGGAACTACAAACACAAAGAACACAAAGGCACGGGCAAGATGCCGCACGCTGGCGTAATGACGATGAATTGGGGCGCTGAAACCACTTTTGAGATGCCCCGTCCGGGATTGAACGTCGCTTGTCGAGGTGCTGTCTCCCCTATTGCAGGCGGGGTATCCTGGGCGCCGGCCGGTGTACGGTGCAGCGCATTGTGATGCGGCATGGGGGACGGGCGTGGGCGGAAGCTTCGGTGGAGCAGAGCGCGACCATTTACTTCACCTTGACTGGGGCCTGATCGCTGCTGCTGCGGGGCCTTCAACGGGTGCGTCGCGCCCCGCTTGCCGAAATCGTTGCTTTTTCCAGAGTCATTGGTGTGCCGACAAGCCGGGGGTTGCCCGGCGGCAACTCACTTTCTTTTGCTTCGCCAAAAGAAAGTAAGCAAAGAAAAGGCGACCCGACTGTCTGGGTCCCCTTCGCTGCGCTACGGGGCAAGCTGCGGTGCTCGGTCAAAGCGGGGTCGAGCTCGAACTCGCCTTCGGCTCAAACAATCGCTCGCCCTGATCCGCCTTGACCTGCGCTCCTCGGCCCAGCCAAACGGGGAGGTAGGAGCGGGAACGGATGCGGGGAGACAAGAAAGCGCAAAGCGCGTCCTTGTCGATCATCCGGAACCGTCATTCATGCACGCGGGCGTAGCACACGCGGCCAGATGAGGTTCCCCTCCATCGCCCAGCGGGGCGAGGGAGGGGCTAGGGGTGGGAGTGGGGAGTCAGACCTACCGCCAAAGGCGAACCAAAGGCACAGCGTGATGCCGGGGCAAACGCAG
>JBKJZS010000047.1:0-5508 GCA_046714915.1 Polaromonas sp.
CCCAGAGGATGGGGTCGATCTGGAAATGCGCCAGCAGCGGCAGGAAGATGGGCACAAAAATCACGATGATCTCGGTCCACTCCAGCGGCCAGCCGAGGATGAAGATGATGGCCTGCGACAGCAGCAAGAACTGCAGCGATGTCAGATTCATCGACAGCACCCACTCTTCAACGACGCGCTGGCCGCCCAGCAGGGCAAACACGGCCGAGAAGAGCGCCGATCCGACAAACAGCCAGCACACCATGGAGGTGGTCTTGGCCGTCAGGAACACGGCCTCCTTGATGCGCTGGAAGTTCAAGGTGCGCGCATGCCAGGCCATCAGGAAAGCGCCCGCCGCGCCCACTGCCGCCGACTCGGTGGCCGTGGTCAAGCCAAACAGGATGACGGCCAGCACCATCAAGGTCAGCAGCGTCAGCGGCATCACCGAAGACACCAGCATTCTGAGAATCTCGAACTGTTCGGCGTCAAAGCGCCAGTAGTACCAAGCCAGCAGCAGCAGCGTCAGGGCGCCGGCGATCCAGAATCCGGTGTAAAAAGCCTCAGGCACACCCGCCGTCTGCGGTCCCTGGACCGTCGGATCGCCAAATTGCTGCATGGCGGGCTCGACCGCGTCTTTGCCACCCGCAGGCGGCGCCTGCACGTCGGCGGAGCCGGGTGGAGCCTCCAGGCCGCCGTCACTCGACAGCTCTTTGAGGCCGCCTTCGGCAGGCGGCTCCTGCAAAGCGCTGGCGGCAGGGGGCTCTTGTACTCCGCTCGCCGCGGGTTCTGACCGGCCAGGAACTGCCGGGGACTCAACACCCACTTTGGCTTGCTGCGTTACCTGGACGGCGTTGCTGGCGTTGTTGTCTTCCTGGGAATGAATGACCACATACCACCAGACGGCGCCCAGCGCGGCTGCGGCCAGTGCCAGCGGTACCAGGGCCATGACCAGGCTACGGACCAGCAGTCCCCAGGTGACGCGCATGTCGTCCGCGCTACCGCGCAGCGCCTTGCCTGGCATGGCCACCGCGCTGGCCAGGGCTGCCAGTATGCGGCGGGAGTAGGCGCTTGACAGGTGGGCCAGCCAGGGCGGTACCGGCACCTGTTGCTGCTCAGGAGGGAGCTTGGGTGCGACTTTCGGATTGATCAGCACCCAGCCGATGATGTAGACGAGATACAAAAATGCGAGGAAGAAACCGGGGAACATGGCGGCCGCGTAGAGCTTGACGACCGACTGGCCGGCGACTGCGGCATACACAATAATCATCACCGACGGCGGGATCAGGATGCCCAGCGTGCCGCCGGCAGTGATCACGCCGGCAGCCAGCCGCGTGTCGTAGCCGGCATTGAGCATGGGCCGCATGGCAATCACGCCCATCAGCACCACCACGGCGCCCACCAGGCCACTGGCAATGCCCCAGAAGGTGCAGATGATCAGCGTAGTGACGGCCAGGGAGCCGGGCACGCTGCGAAACGCCAGTTGCACGCTGTGGAACATCTTGTCCACCAGCGCGCCCCGCTCCATCACATAACCCATCAACACAAAAAGCGGGATGGATAGCAGCGTCTCGTTGGTCATCGCGCCAAAGGCGCGCTGCACCATCAGGTCGAAAATCCGGTTGTCCAGCCAGGGAGCCGCCGGGTCGTAAAAAGCGACATAGCCGAACAGCATGCCCAGCCCCATCAGGGTGAAAGCTGTCGGAAAACCCATCATGATGACGACCACGATGAGGCCGAGCATGGTCATGCCAAGTGCTGCGTTGCTCATGCGGCCCCCCCGTTTGCCGCCGATGCGGCTGCACTGTCCCCCGAGGGGGCGAGATCTTGCTTGAAGCGGTTCTGCGTTGCGATCATGATCAGCCCTTCATTCCTTTGGATTTTTCGATCGCCAGTTGACGGGCCTCATCATCGACGTACTCGCTGCTGGCGAGTTGCTGTGCCACGACATCGGACTCCTGTGCGTCCTTCAGACGCGGGGTCCATTCGCCGGTCCGAATGCACACCAGGCAGCGAACGATTTCGGCGATGCCTTGCATCAGCACAATCGCGCCGGCCACTGGAATCACGAACTTAAAAGGGTAAAGCGGGATCGGGTCGGCGTTGAAAGTCTGTTCATTCATCGCCAGTGAATCCTGAAAATAAGTCCATCCGGCCCAGGTCAATGCCGCAATGCCGGGGATAAAAAATAGGACATACAACACAATGTCTACCGAAGCCTGCGTGCGGGGCTTCATGTTGCCGTAGAAAAAATCACCGCGCACGTGGCCGTCATGCGCCAGGGTATACGCCCCGCCGAGCATGAACAGTGTGCCGTACAGCATGTTGTTGGCGTCATAAATCCAGGCCGTCGGTGCGTTGAGCGCGTAGCGCTTGAAGACCTCGGCGCAGACTAAAAGCATCAAGGCCACGATGAGCCAGGCAGCAGCTTTGCCCACCCAGGTGCTGATGTGATCAGCCGTGTGAAGAAGTTGTTGAACGTTCATGGAAATACCCAATAGCCCGTTGCGGGGCTGCGCAAACAAAACCAGCCATCCAGAACGACCGGATGGCTGGAATACTCAAAGAAGACAGGGATCAAGAAAGACAGGGATCAGGCTTTTTTCTTGCTGAAGTAGTGGTTGTAAGCCATCTTGAAATCGACCATATAGTCATTTTGCCACTGACTGGCGCGGGCTGCAAAGGCCTTTTGCGAGGCCAGCACCTTCACGAACAGCGGATTGTCCGCGCCCTTTTTTTCGATGATCTTGTCCCAAGCCTCGAGCTGGGCGCGCAGGATCGCATCGGGTGTCTTGTAGAACTTGATGCCTTGCTTCTTGAGCTCAATGTAGTCCTGCGAGTTGCGTTCGATGGCCTTCCAGCTCATGTCGGCGCTGGCGGCCTGCACGGCGTAGTCGATGATGGACTTGAGTTCTTGCGGCAGGGCGTTGTACTTGCCCTTGTTGAAAAGAATCTCGAACTGCTCGCCGCTTTGGTGGAAGCTTTGCAACATGCAATTTTTCACCACGTCAGGGAAGCCCAGGATACGGTCGGACGTGGCATTGTTGAACTCGGCTGCATCAATCAGGCCGCGGTCCAGTGCCGGCACGATTTCGCCGCCCGGCAGTGGGTTGACCGCCATGCCCAGCTCGGTGAAGATGTCCACCGACAGGCCGACCGTGCGGAACTTCAGGCCTTTCATGTCGGCGACTTTGGCGATCGGCTTTTTGAACCAGCCCAGCGGCTGGGTCGGCATCGGTCCGGCGAGGTAAGACACGACGTCCATGTTGATCGACTTGTAGATTTCTTCCAGCAGCGCCTTGCCGCCACCGTAGTTATGCCAGGCGAGCACCATGTTGGGGTCCATGCCATAAGCCGGGCCGGAGCCCCACAGCGCAAGCGCTGCTTGCTTGCCGTAGTGGTAGGCCACCACGCCGTGACCGCCGTCCAGCGTGCCTTTGTTGACCGCTTCCAGCAGATGGAAGGCGGGCACCACGGCGCCTGAAGGCAGCACCTCAATCTTGAGCTTGCCGCCCGCCATGTCGTTTACCTTTTTGGCAAAGTCGTTGGCGTACTCGTGGAAGATGTCCTTGGCCGGCCACGTGCTTTGAAAGCGCAACGTGGTGGTGGTCTGGGCGGTGGCCAGCATCGGTGCTGACAGGGCGCCTACGCCAAGCGCTGCACCCTTAAGGAGGCTGCGGCGGCGGGGGGTCTTGATATCGGTCATGGCTTGTCTCCAGTTGTGAATAAAAGTTAACCCACTATCTTTTGCTATCGGCGATTTGCAGGTGAGAGGGTTTTTACCAACGGTGCGGCGATCATTGCACTTAATTGGGGTGAAACAGTTTTTCAGGTCTTTGTGCAGGCGCTGTCGTCAGCTTTCAGTCAAGCTTCAAACCCTCGTGAACGGCGGGGACAGACGCCGTGCCAGCCCCATACTGGCAGCTATCGACAGAACTCGCCTCGCACTCAGCGTTCTGAGGCTTGCTCGCCGTCGGTAGGGTGGCTTCCGACATAACGCCGCCCGCCATGACTGGGCTTTCTGAACGGTCAGAAAAGTTATTCACTATTTTTGCCTTTTTCCCTTTGTTTATAAGCGTTTGTAGCTATAAAAAAAGTAGCAAATTCGCCACACGACGTCAGGGTCACCCCCGTGGATGCACCCTGCGGCGACCCAGGCCGCAGGCCCCGTGAGCTGCACAAAAAGACGCGGTTTTATGTCCCTCATAGCGTGCAACACCCCCCTCACCCAATCCGGAGACCGCCCGCGAGGAGTGGCAGGCAAGGATGGTGGACAACCCCTTAAAGTTCTAAACTGGCAAGAGGCTGTCGGGCGCCTCATGACGCCTGCCAACCTACCGCCTGACAGCAAGCCAGGAAATTGCCATGAAACCTCTTCAGCTTTTTGATCCCGACTCCAGCACGTACACCTATGTGCTGTTTGACCCGGCCACGCGGGAGGCCCTGATCATTGACCCGGTCGACCGGCAAGTCGAGCGTGATCTCTCGGTTTTGCGGAACCACGGCTTGAATCTGCTATGGACCGTTGAAACGCATGCCCACGCGGACCATATCACCAGTGCCGGACAGCTGGCTGAGCATACCGGCGCCCAAACGGCGGCGCCCGGCGGCTGCGGCATCAAAACGGCGGCCCGGCAGCTCAAGGATGGTGACGTGCTGCATTTTGGCGGCGAACAAATCAGGGTTCTGTCCACGCCGGGGCATACCGCCGGCAGCATGAGCTATCTCTGGCGCGGCCATGTATTTACCGGAGACACGTTGCTGATCAATGGCTGTGGCCGCACCGATTTCCAGTCGGGCAGCGCCGAGAACTTGTACAACAGTATCCAGCAGGTGTTGTTTGCGCTGCCGGGCGAGACCCTGGTCTGGCCCGGGCATGACTACCAGGGCCGGACGCATTCGACCATTGAGGCGGAAAAAGACGGCAATGCGCGCATTGCCGGTAAAAGCCTGGACGAGTTTGTGGAGACCATGAATCACCTCAATTTGCCCAAGCCCGCACGAATCGATGAGGCCCTCCCCGCCAATCTGAGTTCGGGCCGGGCGACCGGCCGCCACGACGCTGGTGGGGAGGATGTGCTGCAAGTTAGGCCTGCGCCCGGTTATGCCGGCGATGTGTCTCCGCAACTGGCCTTTGACTGGTGGCAGGCGGGTGAGGCCGTCCTGATCGACGTGCGCACCGATGCAGAGCGTGAGTGGGTCGGTTTTGTGCCCGGTGCGGTCGCGCTGGGATGGAAGCAATGGCCGGGCATGGCGATGAACCTGAAGTTTGACGAAGGCCTTCAGGCCGCCGTGCCGGCCGGCTTGAAAGCCCTGATGTTGTGCCGCAGTGGCGTGCGTTCGATTGCAGCGGCCAAGCGCGCCACCGAGCTGGGTCTGGAGGCCTACAACATCCTGGAAGGTTTTGAGGGCGATCCCGACGCGCAGGCCCACCGCGGCGCGCAGGGTGGCTGGCGCTACCACGGCTTGCCCTGGCGGCAGAACTAGGCCCCCACGTTCGCTCACTGCGTGTAGCTCTCTGCCCCCCAAGGG
>JBKJZS010000048.1:0-5570 GCA_046714915.1 Polaromonas sp.
TTTCCGTGCGGAGTTCGAGCACCACATCACCCACAAGACCTGTCTGGTCCCGGTATATGCGTAATAGCGCCTGTCAGCGCCTCCAATAAAAGCAATTCACCATGGTTGAAATCCAACTCGACGGTCAAAAAGTGGAAGTGCTCGAAGGCAGCACGGTGATGCACGCGGCCGAAAAAGCCGGCACCTATATTCCGCATTTCTGCTACCACAAGAAACTCAGCATCGCGGCCAACTGCCGCATGTGCCTGGTTGATGTCGAAAAGGCGCCGAAACCGATGCCGGCCTGCGCCACGCCAGTGACGCAGGGCATGATCGTGCACACCAAGAGCGACAAAGCCATCAAGGCCCAAAAGGGCGTGATGGAATTTTTGCTGATCAACCATCCGCTGGATTGCCCGATCTGCGATCAGGGGGGCGAGTGCCAGCTGCAGGACCTGGCCGTCGGTTACGGCGGCAGCGGTTCGCGTTATGAAGAAGAAAAACGCGTGGTCTTCCACAAGGACGTGGGTCCGCTGATCTCGATGGAAGAGATGAGTCGCTGCATTCACTGCACGCGCTGTGTCCGCTTCGGCCAGGAAGTGGCTGGCGTGATGGAGCTCGGCATGTCCCACCGCGGCGAGCACGCCGAGATTGAAACCTTTGTCGGCATGTCGGTGGACTCCGAGCTTTCCGGCAACATGATTGACATCTGTCCGGTCGGCGCGCTGACCAGCAAGCCTTTTCGCTACAGTGCCCGCACTTGGGAGCTGTCGCGCCGCAAGTCGGTCAGCCCGCATGATTCCACTGGCGCCAACCTGATTGTTCAGGTCAAGAACAACAAGGTCATGCGTGTGGTGCCGCTGGAAAACGAAGACGTCAACGAATGCTGGATCGCAGACCGCGACCGTTTTTCCTACGAAGCCCTGAACTGCGACGAACGGCTGACCAGTCCCATGCTCAAGCAGGGCGGCCAATGGAAAGCGGTCGACTGGCAAACTGCGCTGGAGTACGTTGCCAATGGCCTGAAGCAGATCAAGACCGACCACGGCGCGGGCAGCATAGGCACGCTGGCCAGTCCGCACAGCACACTGGAAGAGCTCTACCTGGCGGCTTCACTGATGCGTGGGCTGGGCAGCGACAACATCGATTACCGGCTGCGCAACGCTGAGTTCGCTCCTGCCCGGACCGTCCGCTGGCTGGGTACCTCGATCGCTTCGCTGTCGCAGCTGCAGCGCGTGCTGGTGATTGGATCGAACCTGCGCAAGGACCATCCCTTGTTTGCACAGCGTATACGGCAGTCCGTCCGCAAAGGATGTGCGCTGAATGCTGTTAATTCAGTGGCGGAGCTGGCTCGTGCTGACGCCTGGGCTCTGCCCGTCGCCAATAGTCTGCTGGTCGAGCCGGCCGCATGGGTGCAGGCGCTGGCCGACGTGGCTGCAGCAATTGCGGCAGAGAAGGGCGTTTCTGCGCCCGCCTCAGGTCAGGCCACCGATATCGCGAAGGCGATTGCCAGGTCTTTGCTGGGTGGAGAGCGCAAAGCCATCCTGCTGGGTAACGCCGCCGCCCACCACGCCAACGCGAGCAGCCTCTTGGCCCTGGCCAATTGGATCGGTGAGCAGGCTGGCGCCAGCGTGGGTTATCTGACGGAAGCGGCCAACACGGTAGGCGCGCAACTGGCGGGCGCGCTGCCGGCTGGCAACGGCCTGCATGCCGGGCAAATGCTGGCCGGCAAGCTCAAGGCGGTCATTCTGCTCAACAACGAGCCTGCATTTGATTCTGCAGCCGGGGCCTCGGCCAACGCCGCGCTCAGCGCAGCGCACATGGTCGTCACCCTGAGTCCGTTCAAGACCAATATGGATTTCAGCGACGTGTTGCTGCCGATTGCGCCTTTCACGGAAACGCCTGGCACTTTTGTGAACGCCGAAGGCCGCGTGCAGAGTTTTCATGCCGTGGTCAAGCCCCTCGGCGAAGCGCGTCCCGCCTGGAAGGTGCTGCGTGTACTGGCCAACCTGCTCGACTTGCCGGGCTTTGATTTCGAGTCTTCGCAGGATGTGCTCAAGCAGGTCCCGGGCGCAGAGGCGGCGGGGGTTCCGGCGGACCGGCTCGGCAATGCGACTCAGGCGACCATCAAGCTGTCGCCGGCTGACCCTGCCCCTGTCGTAGCAAGCATTTACCAGCTCGACGGTCTGGTCCGGCGTGCGACATCGCTGCAGTTGACCGCCGATGCGCGGCAAGCGGCCAGTGCTCTGGGAGTCCGCGCATGATTGATGCAATTTTCGCCTCTGGCCAAGGCTTGATGGGCGGCATCTGGCCAGGCACGGTCTGGCCTGTGTTGTGGGCCCTGATCAAGATTGTTTGTGTATTGTTGCCCCTGATGGGTTGCGTCGCTTACCTGACGCTGTGGGAGCGCAAGGCAATTGGTTTTACCCAGATTCGCCTGGGTCCCAACCGCGTCGGGCCGTTTGGCCTGCTGCAGCCGATTGCTGATGCACTCAAGCTGCTGACCAAGGAGATCATCATCCCGACGGCGGCCAGCAAAGGCCTGTTTGTACTGGGCCCCATCATGACCATCATGCCGGCACTCGCGGCCTGGGCGGTGGTGCCTTTTGGTCCTGATGTGGCACTGGCCAATATCAACGCCGGCCTGCTGTTTCTGATGGCCATCACCTCGCTGGAGGTCTATGGCGTGATCATCGCGGGCTGGGCCTCGAATTCCAAATACGCGTTTTTGGGCGCCATGCGTGCTTCGGCCCAGATGGTCAGTTATGAAATTGCCATCGGTTTCTGCCTGGTGGTGGTGTTGATGGTGTCGGCCAGTCTGAACATGACCGACATCGTCATGGGCCAGGCCAAAGGAGTCGCTGCCGGCTATGGCCTTAATTTTCTGTCATGGAACTGGTTGCCACTGCTTCCGATTTTTATTGTGTTCTTCATCGCCGGCCTGGCCGAAACCAACCGTCACCCGTTTGACGTGGTCGAGGGCGAATCCGAAATCGTGGCAGGCCACATGGTTGAGTACTCGGGCATGGCTTTCGCCATGTTCTTCCTTGCCGAGTACGCCAACATGTGGCTGGTCGCCATCCTTGCCGTCATCCTTTTCCTGGGCGGCTGGTTGTCGCCAGTGGACTGGTGGCTGTTCAATTTGATTCCAGGCTGGATCTGGCTGGGTGCCAAAACCTTTGTTGTCGTCACCATGTTCCTGTGGGTGCGCGCCACCTTCCCACGCTTCCGGTATGACCAGATCATGCGTCTGGGCTGGAAGATATTCATTCCTGTGACCCTGGTTTGGCTGGTCGTCGTCGGGGCCTGGATGCAGACCCCTTACAACATCTGGAAGTGAATATGGCCCCCACGCTTTTCACTTCGTGTAATGCGCTGCCCCCCGAGGGGGCCGCTGCGCCCGCGGCCCGGCAAAGCCGGTTCCCCGGCCCATGCTGGAACAGAACCCCTTCTATGACTCAGTTGCGCAGGAAATCATCATGAGTGCAGTTGCCTCTGTCAAAGACTTCGTCTCCAGCTTCATGCTCACCGAACTGTTCAAGGGCATGGCCCTGACCGGCAAGTACATGTTCAAGCGCAAGATCACGATCCAGTTTCCGGAAGAAAAAACGCCGCTCAGTCCGCGTTTTCGCGGCCTGCACGCATTGCGCCGTTATGACAACGGCGAAGAGCGCTGCATTGCCTGCAAGCTGTGCGAGGCGATTTGTCCGGCACTTGCCATCACCATCGAATCTGACGTGCGCGACGACGGTAGCCGCCGCACCTCGCGCTATGACATTGATCTGACCAAATGCATTTTTTGCGGCTTCTGTGAGGAAGCCTGCCCGGTGGACGCGATCGTTGAGACCTCCATCTTCGAATACCACGGCGAAAAACGTGGCGACCTGTATTTCACCAAGGACATGTTGCTGGCGGTGGGTGACCGTTACGAAAAAGAAATTGCTGCGAACCGGGCCGCTGATGCCAAGTACCGCTGAAAAATACCAATAAGTAGTTGGCTCAAGAAAGATTCGCACAACATGGATGCTAAAACAGGCCTCTTTTATGTCTTCGCCCTGGTGCTGCTGTTTGCCGCATTCCGGGTGATCACCGCCCGCAATCCGGTGCATGCCGCGCTGTACCTGGTGCTGGCTTTTTTCCAGGCAGCGGCAGTCTGGATTTTGTTGAAAGCCGAGTTTCTGGCAATCACGCTGGTGCTGGTGTATGTAGGCGCCGTGATGGTGCTGTTCCTCTTCGTTGTGATGATGCTGGACGTCAACCTGGACGGTGTTCGCAAGGGTTTCTGGAAGCATTTTCCGCTGGCCGCAACCATCGGTACGCTGATAGCACTGCAGATGGCCGCAGTCTTGATGGGCGGTTTCCGACCGAGCCAGGAGCCGAAGTCGACGATGCTGGCCGGACAGGCGGCGGCGCAGGTTTCGAACACCAAAGAGCTCGGTAAGGTGCTTTATTTGGAATACGTCTATCCGCTTGAGATCGCGGCGGTGATTTTGCTGGTGGCCATCATTGCGGCCATTGCCCTGACCCTGCGCGAACGCAAGGACTCCAAATACATCAACCCGGCAGACCAGATTCGTGTCAAGCGCAACGAACGGGTTAGCCTGGTCAAGATCAAGCCGACGGTGGCCGCACCGGTGGCCGCAGCCACTGAGGAGAAGGCATGATGGTTACGCTTGGACACTACCTGACGTTGGGCGCGATGTTGTTCGCGCTGTCGGTGATCGGCATTTTCCTCAACCGCAAAAACCTGATTGTGCTGCTGATGGCGATCGAGTTGATGCTGCTGGCCGTCAACATGAATTTTGTTGCGTTTTCCTATTATTTGAACGACATGGCCGGTCAGATTTTTGTATTTTTTATCCTGACGGTGGCGGCTGCCGAATCGGCCATCGGCCTGGCCATTCTGGTTTTGCTGTTCCGCAACAAGTCCAGCATCAATGTGGATGAACTCAACACGCTCAAGGGATAAATGATCTCGAAAAAGTTTTGGTCGCTGCGCTCCCACGCTATTTTTTCGCGGGCTAGTCAGCAAAAAAGCTTGGGGCGGTCCGGCGTTTTTTTGAATATTGAAAACCACAAATGAGTCAAACCCTTTCTGCCGCCACCTTGTTGGCTATTCCACTGGCGCCGCTGGCGGGCGCCTTGCTGGCCGGTATTTGTGGCACCACCTTTGGCGGCAACTGGATAGGACGCCGCCTGTCGCACACGCTGACCATCGCCGGCGTGCTGCTGGCTTTTGTCCTGTCAGCCCTGACTTTGAAGAGCGTCGCCTTCGATGGCGCGCGTTTCAATGAAACCCTCTACACCTGGATGGTGGTCGGTGGCCTGAAGATGGAAATCGGCTTCCTGGTGGACGGCTTGAGCGCCATGATGATGTGCGTGGTCACCTTTGTGTCGCTCATGGTCCACATCTACACCATCGGCTACATGGAAGAGGACGACGGCTACAACCGCTTCTTCGCCTACATCTCCCTGTTCACGTTTTCGATGCTGATGCTCGTGATGAGCAACAATTTCCTGCAGCTGTTCTTCGGCTGGGAAGCGGTTGGTCTGGTGTCGTACCTGCTGATCGGTTTCTGGTTCAACAAGCC
>JBKJZS010000049.1:0-2186 GCA_046714915.1 Polaromonas sp.
GTCTTCATGAAGGCACAATTGTCCCATGCCATCCAGCTCCTTCCCCGGTGCTCCCTCCCCAAAAGTGACCCGGACCACTGCAGTAGCCGGGAATGCGGTCGCGCCTCAGCCGGCGCAGAAATCCCACGCCCAGAAAGCATTGGAAAAACTCGGTCTGCGCCGCGACATCGATCTGGCCTTGCACCTGCCGCTACGCTACGAAGACGAAACCCGGATTGTCCGACTGGCCGACGCGCGCGACGGCGACCTGGTTCAGATCGAGGCGCGGGTGACTCACAGCGAGATTGCATTCCGGCCGCGCCGGCAGCTGCGTGTGACAGTCGACGACGGCAGCGACACCTGTGTGCTGCGTTTCATCAACTTTTATCCCTCGCATCAGAAAACCCTGAGCGTGGGCGCCCGCGTGCGGGTGCGCGGCGAGATTCGGGGCGGCTCTTTCGCGGGCGGTTTTGGCCGCGAAATGGTGCACCCCAGTTTCCGGCCGGCCGGCGGTGACTTGCCGGCCGCGCTGACACCGGTGTATCCGACGGTGGCCGGTTTGCCGCAGGCATATTTGCGCAAGGCGGTGCTGGGGGGCCTGGATCGGGCTGAATTGGGTGAAACCATTCCGACATTATTTTTGGATAGAAACCTGCCGCAGCCCATGTTCAGTCTGCGTGAGGCGCTACAGTTTTTGCATCATCCCACGCCCGATGTGGCGCTGATCACGCTCGAAGACCGCAGCCACCCGGCCTGGCAGCGCCTGAAGGCCGAGGAATTGCTGGCGCAGCAGCTGTCGCAGTTGCAGGCGCGCCGCGTGCGTGCGGCCATGCGTGCGCCGGCGCTGACTGGGCCGAGGTTGCGCGACTCTTCATCCCATGGTGGGACCCTGCAAGGACCGCAGTGCACGCTGCATGAGCAGTTGCTCGAACGTCTGCCTTTTCGCCTGACCGCAGCGCAGCAGCGCGTCGGCATCGAGATAGACGCCGACCTGAATAAAAGCATTCCCATGCACCGTTTGCTGCAGGGCGACGTGGGCTCCGGCAAAACCGTAGTCGCAGCGCTGGCCGCGGCCCGCTGCATGGACGCCGGCTGGCAGTGCGCGCTGATGGCGCCCACCGAAATCCTGGCCGAGCAACACTTCCGCAAGCTGATCAGCTGGCTCGAACCCATGGGCATCACGACCGCGTGGCTGACCGGCAGTCAGAAAGCCAAAGAGCGGCGCGAGGCGCTGGCCATGATTGAAAGCGGCGCGGCCGGCCTGGTGGTCGGCACCCACGCGGTGATCCAGGACAAGGTGCTGTTCAAAAACCTGGCGCTGGCCATCATTGACGAGCAGCACCGCTTCGGTGTGGCGCAGCGGTTGGCGCTGCGCAGCAAGATGACGGACGACGGGCAGGAGCCGCATTTGCTCATGATGACGGCGACGCCGATCCCGCGCACCCTGGCCATGAGTTATTACGCCGACCTCGATGTCTCGACCATCGACGAGCTGCCACCGGGCCGCACCCCCATCGTGACCAAGGTGGTGAGCGAGGCACGGCGCGATGAAGTTGTCGAGCGTATCCGCGCGCAACTGCACCAGGGCCGGCAAGTCTATTGGGTCTGTCCGCTGATAGAAGAAAGCGAGGCGGTCGATTTGACCAACGCCACGCAAACCCACGAGGCCCTGACCGCGGCCCTGCCCGGCACGCAGGTCGGACTGCTGCACTCGCGCATGCCGCCGGCGGAAAAGAAAGCCGTGATGTCACTATTCACCAGCGGACGGCTAGGCGTACTGGTCAGCACAACCGTCATCGAAGTCGGCGTGGACGTGCCCAATGCCTCGCTGATGGTGATCGAACACGCCGAGCGTTTTGGCCTGTCCCAGCTGCACCAGCTGCGCGGCCGGGTCGGGCGCGGCGCGGCCGCGTCGGCCTGCGTTTTGCTGTATTCGACCGGCGACGCGCCCCGCCTCGGCGAAACCGCCCGGGCCCGACTCAAGGCCATGGTGGAAACGCAGGACGGCTTCGAGATTGCCCGGCGCGATCTGGAGATTCGCGGGCCAGGGGAGTTTTTGGGGGCGCGGCAGTCGGGTGCGCCCTTGCTGCGGTTTGCCGACTTGACTACCGATGCCGAACTGCTGGCTTGGGCGCGGGGGGTGGCGCCGGTGATGTTGGACCAGCATGCCGTGTTGGCGCAGCGGCATATTCAGCGGTGGCTTGGGG
>JBKJZS010000050.1:0-2921 GCA_046714915.1 Polaromonas sp.
GTTCGAACCCCAGTTGAAATCCAGGTACTCGGGTTACCTCGCGACTTACTTGCAATCGGGCTTCAAGACCAAGCAGATCGGCAACACCTACAACGTCATCGCCTCCACGCTGGAACAGATGATGACCTTGCTCATTCTGCTGGTGGGCGCTTGGATCGTGATGAACCCACCGACCGACGGAAAAGGGACCGTCTTCACCATCGGCATGCTGGTGGCCTTTCAGATGTTTGCCGGCAAACTGAGCCAGCCGATGATGCGCCTGGTCGGCTTGTGGCAGCAGTTCCAGCAGGCCAGCCTGGCCGTGGCGCGGCTGGGCGACCTGATGAACGCACCAGCGGAGCCCTACAGCCTGACGCCGGGCCGGCAAGGCGTCGGGCACGGCCGCATTGAGATCGAACGCATCGCCTTCCGTTACGCTGACGACCTGCCCTATCTGTATGAGAACCTGAGCCTGACCATCGAGCCCGGTCGCACGGTTGCGCTGATGGGGCCCAGCGGCGCGGGCAAGAGCACGCTGGCCAAACTGCTGCAGGGCTTTTACTGGCCGAGTGACGGGCGGATCTTGCTCGACGGCATTGACATTCGACACATGAGCGCCAATGAGTTGCGCTCAACCTTCGGCGTGGTGCCGCAGGAAACCGTGCTCTTCAGCGGCACCATCTACGACAACCTGGCCCTGGCCAACCCGCACGCCACTTTCGAGCAGGTGGTGCAGGCCTGCAAGATGGCCGAGATTCATTCGACCGTTGAAGCCTTGCCGCAAGGCTATCAGACGCCCATCGGCGAGCGAGGGGCGGGACTTTCCGGCGGGCAGAAGCAGCGGCTGGCGATCGCACGGGCCTTGCTCAAACGGCCCAAGGTACTGATTTTTGACGAAGCGACCAGCGCGCTGGATGCGGAAACCGCCGAGCATTTCGCCAGGACCATCAATGCGCTCAAGGGCAAGGTGACGATGATTTTTATTACGCACGCGTTGCCGCACAGCCTGCGCGTGGACTCGGTGATCCAGCTGGGCAAACACGGCGCCAAGGAGATGCAGGTCGTCAAGGCCGCCGCGGATGCAGGAGGATCAGCCTGATGCCGCAGCCCTTCAAGCGCAATTTTCTGCAGCATGCGCTGGCGGTGAGCCAGTGGATGAAGAGCGTCGATGCCAAGGGCGGTATGGACCCTCGCACCTTAGCCATGGAAATATCGCTCGGCGGAAAAGCAGTTCGCTTTGTGCCGCAGTTCGTCGCGGAAAACGAAGGCGGCCTGATTGGTTTTACGCCGGAACTCGGGTTCAACGTGAGTGGGTTTGTGGGCTGGTACCCCTATTTCGGAAAAACCTGGATCGAGGCACAGGACAAGCGAGCGTTCAAGCGCTACGCACAGTCCGTTGGGTTGCGCGTGCCGGCATGGACAGTTCGCGTGGAAGAAGTCAAGGGCCCTTTCCTGGTGAAGCACCGACGATCCACACTCGGACGGTCCATGCGTGGCCCGTTTGTGGCGGCTCCACCTCCGGGCCCACAAGCCAGCATCCATCTGGAGGATGGCGAATACTGTGAGCAGTTCATTTTCGGCAAGTTGCTCAAGGCTTGGTACTGGAACGGGTCTTTGTGCGTGATCGAGGCGGTGCCGATGCCAACCGTCAAGGGCGATGGCCGATCCACCGCCAGGCAACTTATTTCTCAGGCGCTACCCTCCGAAGAGCCCTGGTCAGAAGCGCATGATCATTTGCTCACGCTACAGGGGTATGACGCCGCGTTACCACTTCCAGCAGGCGTTGAGGTGGTTTCGGACTATCGCTACATGTCGGCGCTGAACCCCGCCATTGGCACGGACTACAACATCCGTCGTGAAATTGTCGGCAGCGACCTGGAGCGGCAGTTGGAACACGCAGGGCGGCTGTGCCTGGAGTGTGTGCCCGCCGACATTCGCGAGCACACCGCATTTACGCTGGATGGAATCGTCGATGCCACGGGCGTTGTGCATTTCCTTGAGGCCAATTGCAACCCGTTGCTGCACCCGGCTTTCTATGCCCCCATGCTCGACTCGCTATTTCCAACGTCATCAGCGAAGCCCTAAACCATGCCCATTCGATTTGCCACCGTACAAGACATTGCTGCCCTGGTGGAAGGCGGTCGTCGCATGCATGCGCATACACGCTTCAAGACGCTGGACTACGACGCTGCGCGCGTGGCAGCGACTTTCCGGCAACTGATCGAGCAGGGACAGAACAAGTATGTATTCCTGGTGGCGCAGGACACGGGGGGCCAGATCGTGGGCGCATTGATTGCCGTGCTGGAGCAGCACATCTTCAGCGCCCAGCTCACCGCCAGCGTCATGCACTACGACGTGTTGCCCGAAAAGCGCATGGGCGGCTACGGCGTGCGCCTGCTCAAAGCCTTTGAGCAATGGTGCGAGAACCGCCAGGTCGTAGAGATCAATCTGGGCGTCAACAGCCTGACCGAGATGGACAGCGTGGGGCAGTTTGTGCGCAAGATGGGCTACAGCAAGGTGGGCGAAAACTTCGTGCGCTCGCTGGCGCCCCTTCCGCTGTCGTCACCGTAGCCACCCGCCGCAAAGCCACTGTCAATTCTGTCGATATTCTCAGAACTCAAGGAGATCTCATGTCCAAGCCATTCACGACCTACACCGCAACCGTTGCCAACGCGCCGCACCGTTTTGGGCCTGAGCCCGCTGCCTGCGCTCATGCTGGCGGGTTACGCCACGGCCAACCCCCCTCTCACTTGAAAGAAAAATAATGGAAAAATACAGAGTTGCCATGCTAGCCACCGGCGAGAATTTCGGCTCCGACCGGGTGCGCGGCCAGCTGCAAAGCACCCTCGACGCCTTGAGCGGCGCCCAGCGCTTTCACAACATCCGCTTTGACGACAGCGGCCAGGTGTTCGGCATCAACCCGACCGATGTCACACCCGAGT
>JBKJZS010000051.1:0-3323 GCA_046714915.1 Polaromonas sp.
GGCCTCGTCGGCGCAGGCCCTGGTTCAGCACACCCACGACCAGCAGGAAGCAGTCGCTGCGTTCGTTGAAAAGCGGAAACCGAATTTCGAGCAACGTTGAGAAGTCATTGGCGACAGGTTCTTGAACATTCTTTAACTGAAGGAAACATGCAAGTGAAAAAACATCCCTTTTGGTCCGCACTGGCCCTGGCTTTGGTCGGCTTCTCGGGCGCTGCACCGGCCCATGCGGCCTGGCCAAGCGATTCGCCGATCGAGGTCATCGTCGGGTTTGCCCCCGGCGGCACGACTGACGTCATGGTCCGCGTCCTGGCTCCCTATATTGCAAAGCAGCTTGGCGATGGCACTTCGCTGGTGATCGTCAACAGGGCTGGTGCTTCGGGCGAAATCGGCGTCGCGCAGGTCAAGCGTGCCAAGCCAGATGGCTACACCCTCGGCATCGTCAACCTGCCGGGCTACTTTTTTGTTCCGATGTACCGCAAGGCGTCTTACAGTACCAACGATCTCACGCTGGTCGCCCGCGTCGTAAGCGACCCGACTGTCATGGTCACTCGCAAGGACAGCAAGCTGACCGACCTCAAGCAGGTTGTGGCGCAACTCAAGTCTGCCCCTTCCTCGCTCGCTGCAGGCCACAATGGCGTCGGCACCAACGGCCACCTGGCGATGGTGCGACTGGAAAACGCGGCGCAGATCAAGATGAACTCTATTCCATACAACGGCAGCGCCCAGCAGAAGACCGCCATTGCCGGCAATCAGCTCGACATCGCCTTCCTGGCGGCCTCAGAAGTGCCCGACCCCGACAACGAGGCAACGCCGATGCGACTTCTGGCGCAGTTCTCCAAAACCAAGGTGGCGCGCCTGAATTCGATACCGACGACCTATGACTTGGGTTTTCCCGTTGAGATGACGGCTGAGCGCGGGTTCGCAGTGCCCAACGGGGTTCCGCCACAGGTGCTGGCACGCTTGCAGAAGGCCATCGAGGCGGCGATGCGGGATCCGGAGTATGTTAAGGCGGCGCGCAACGACGCTCCGTTCCTTTCATTTCTCGGCGGCGCGGAGTGGACACGCCAGCTCGAACAGGATCGCAAGGCGTATGAAGAAATCGCCCGCATCCTACCCAAGGAATGATACATGGCTGGACCACTTTCCCATCTGCGCGTTCTCGATCTGTCACGGGTTCTGGCCGGTCCCTGGGCCAGCCAGAACCTGGCCGATCTCGGCGCCGAAGTCATCAAGATCGAACGACCGAAGGGTGGGGACGACACCCGCGCCTGGGGCCCGCCTTTCCTCCAGGATGAGGCGGGTATCGACACCGTCGAGACCGCGTATTATCTGTGCGCCAATCGCGGCAAGAAGTCCGTCACGCTCGACATCGCATCGGACCAGGGGCAGGCCATCGTGCGCTCGCTGGTGGCCCAATGTGACGTGGTGATCGAGAACTTCAAGGTCGGAGACCTGAAACGCTACGGCCTGGCCTACGACGACTTGAAGATCATCAACCCGAACCTGATCTATTGCTCCATCACCGGTTTCGGACAGGACGGACCCTTGAAGTCGCAGGCCGGCTACGACTTCATGATACAGGGCACGGGTGGGCTGATGAGCATCACCGGCGATCCGGACGAGATGCCCGGTGGTGGTCCCAAGAAGGTCGGTATCCCGCTGGCCGACCTGATGACTGGCATGTACGCCACCGTGGCCATTCTTGCCGCCCTGATGAGGCGCGATCGTGACGGCGGCGGCGAGTACATCGACATGGCACTGCTTGACTGCCAGGTCGCCACATTGTCGAACCAAGGCCAGAATTACCTGATCTCCGGAAAAACCCCTCGCCGCTACGGCAACGCCCACCCGAACGTGGTTCCCTACCAGGCATTCCCGACCGCCGACGGCCACATCATCATTGCCATCGGGAACGACCATCAGTTCAGCAAGTTCTGCCAGGAAGCGGGAGAACCTCTGCTGGCCCGCGATCCACACTTCCTGACCAACGCCGACCGGGTGCGCAATCGGGATGCGATCGTGGCAGAAGTCGCCCGCATCGTGAAGCAGCGCACCACCAGCCAATGGCTGGCCACGCTTGGGCCACTCGGCGTGCCCTGCGGGCCAATCAACAACATGGAGCAGACCTTCGCTCACCCGCAGGTGCAGCATCGCAAGATGAAACTCGAGATGGACCACCCCTCCTCGGGAAAGGTATCGCTAATCGCAAACCCGATCCGTTTCACCCAACACCCGATTGTCTACGACCGCCCGCCGCCAGTGTTGGGCCAGCACACCGACGAGGTGCTAGCCGGCCTAGGCTTGGGCGCGGCAAAAATCGCCTCGCTGCGCGCAGCTGGGATAGTCTGACCCCCGATTGGCCGGACAGTTTTGCTTTCAAACCTGAATCCGTGACCTCAAATGAGGTCATCTGATTTTCGATTTTGAATTCTCAAATATTCGTGGGATATATCGTGATGTCGCGTGATCAAGCTGTTCATCAATATGCGGGCCCGCGTCAGCCACCTGCGACAATTCATCCCCCATGAGCCCTACTTATATTCTCAACCTGTCCTGCCCGGATCGCCCGGGGATTGTGCATGCGGTGTCCGGCTTTCTGTTCGAGCGCGGCGGCAACATTCTTGAAGCGGCGCAGTTCAGCGACGACAAGCGCGACGATGCGGATGCAGATGCCACTGGCCTGTTTTTCATGCGCGTCAGTTTTGCCTGCGCCCGATTGCCTTTCGAGGCCTTGAAGGAGCAGCTCAGCGCGTTGGGCTTGTCGTTCGACATGCGCTGGAGCCTGCACCAGGCCACCCAGCCGATGCGCACGGTCATCCTGGTCAGCAAAGAAGGGCATTGCCTGAACGATTTGCTGTTCCGCTGGAAGTCGGGCCTGCTGCCGCTGGACATTCGTGCCATCGTCTCCAACCACCGCGACTTCTACCAGCTGGCAGCCAGCTACAACGTACCTTTTCACCACATCCCGGTGACGGCAGCCACCAGGTCGGAGGCCGAAAAACGGCAGTACGACATCATCGAGGCTGAAGGCGCAGAGCTGGTGGTGTTGGCGCGTTACATGCAGATTTTGAGTGACGATTTGTGCAAAAAGCTGGCCGGGCGAGCGATCAACATCCACCACTCGTTTCTGCCAAGCTTCAAAGGCGCCAAACCGTACTACCAGGCGCATGCCCGGGGTGTCAAGCTGATAGGCGCGACGGCCCACTATGTGACAGCCGACCTTGAGGAAGGCCCGATCATCGAGCATGACGTGGCCCGGGTGGACCACAGCCGCACCGTAGAACACTTCACCGACCAGGGCCGCGACACCGAGAGCCAGGTGC
>JBKJZS010000052.1:0-20275 GCA_046714915.1 Polaromonas sp.
CGATATCCACCGCGTCGGCACCCATTTCAATCGCCAGCGCAATCTCGCCAATCATGTCGCCGGCATGGGTGCCGACGATGCCGCCGCCCAGAATCTTGCCGTGACCATGGGCCTCCGGGCTGTCGTCAAACAGCAGTTTGGTAAAACCTTCGTCGCGGCCATTGGCAATCGCGCGGCCGGACGCGCTCCAGGGGAACAAACCTTTTTTGACCTTGATGCCTTGCGCCTTGGCCTGGTCTTCAGTCAGGCCCACCCAGGCGATTTCCGGGTCGGTGTAGGCGACGCTGGGGATCACGCGGGCGTTGAAGGCGGCGCTCGCCAGTTCCTTGTTGCCTTGCAGTTCACCCGCAATCACTTCAGCCGCCACATGGGCTTCATGCACCGCCTTGTGCGCCAGCATGGGCTGGCCCACGATGTCGCCGATCGCGAAGATGTGCGGCACGTTGGTGCGCATCTGGATATCGACCGGGATGAAACCGCGGTCGGTCACCGTGATACCCGCTTTATCGGCGGCCAGCTTCTGGCCATTGGGCGTGCGGCCCACGGCTTGCAACACCAGGTCGTAGGTTTGCGGCGCGGGCGCGCCCTCTCCTTCGAAGCTGACTTCAATCCCCGCCGGCGTGGCCCGGGCGCCCACGGTTTTGGTCTTGAGCATGATGTTGTCAAAACGTGGCGCGTTCATTTTTTGCCAGACCTTGACCAGGTCACGGTCGGCCCCTTGCATCAGGCCATCGAGCATCTCGACCACATCGAGCCTGGCGCCCAGGGTGCTGTACACCGTGCCCATCTCCAGACCGATGATGCCGCCACCGAGAATCAGCATGCGTTTGGGGACTTCTTTCAGATCGAGTGCGCCGGTGGAATCGACCACCCGCGGGTCATCGGGCATGAAAGGCAGGCTCACCGCTTGCGAGCCCGCCGCGATGATGCAATTCTTGAAGAAAATGGTCTGCTTCTTGCCCGTTTTCTCCTGTGCGCCTCCTGCAGTTTCCTCCAGTTCGACATGGTGGGCACCGACAAAGCTGCCGTAACCACGCAGCACCGTCACCTTGCGCATCTTGGCCATCGCCGCCAGGCCGCAGTCAGCTTGCCGACGACTTTTTCCTTGTGCGTGCGCAACTTGCCAATGTCCAGCGTGGGTTCGCCAAAACTCACGCCCAGGCTGTCAAAATGTTTGACCTCATCGATCACGGCCGCAACATGGAGCAGCGCCTTGGACGGGATACAGCCCACGTTCAGGCAGACACCGCCAAGCGTCGCATAACGCTCAATCAGCACGACTTTCAAACCGAGGTCGGCAGCGCGGAAAGCCGCCGAATAACCGCCAGGTCCGGCGCCCAGTACCAGCAGGTCGCATTCCACATCAGCGGTACCTCCGAAGCTGCCGGCGGCGGGTTTTGCTCCCTTTTCAGGAGCTGCCTGCCCGTATGGTGTGGGACTGGGAGCCTGATTTTTCTCTGAAGCCGGCGCCGCAACAGCGGCAGCACCTTCGGCTTCAAGCACCAGCACGACCGTCCCCTGCTTGACTTTGTCGCCCAGCCTGATCTTGAGCTCCTTGACGACGCCGGAATGGCTGGACGGAATTTCCATCGAGGCCTTGTCGCTTTCCACGGTCATCAGGCTCTGGTCGGCCTGAATGGTGTCGCCGGCCTTGACCAGCAACTCAATCACGGAAACTTCGTCGAAATCGCCAATATCGGGGATTTTGATGTCTATCAATGCCATGTCACTTGTCTCCGCTTGGATGAATCAATTTACTTTTTTAGCTTGATGGTGAACAGCTCCACCGGGCCGGCAGAATTTTTGTCAAACTCACAGCCAGCGTGCACCCCGGCCAGGGCCACTTCGCGCGCAGTTTTAGCCTTGGCCCACGTTGCGTGCATCGCACCGAGTGCAAAGCTGCGACCCGAGCCTATGCCCCAGAAATCCTTGAACTCAAAGACTTCGCGGTAGCTGTAGAGCCCGAAGATGCCATTGGCATTAGCGATCAGCGCACTGAACTGGCTGGACTCGTAGGGGTCGTTGTCGTCTTCCTTGGTCTGCAGAAAGAATGCTTCCTTGAGCACGGGGTGGAGCTTGTGGAAGGTATCAAACACTTCGTCCTTGCTACCCAGCTTGAGCTGGTCTTTCGGCAACGAGGCCATTGCTTTGCGAAGTACCGGAAAATGCGCGACGGTGCCGGCCACGCCGATGTAGCTGCTGCCTGATGACGTCTCGACCTTGAAGATTTTGGCGTTGGCCTCGAACCGGCTGCTCAGACGCGTGTCGCCAAAAGTGATCAATGAATCTGTTGCAATGACGGCCTGCCCGGCTTTCCTGGCAACCACCAGAGTCGTCACAGCGGGCTCCGCAGGGCCGTACGCAGCGCCGGACCGCCGCAGGCACACGCAGTGACAAGCGGGGGGGGCAAGGAAATTTCCGACGGGCCGCCCCTGGGAAAATTAGCCCCCTCGGGGGGCAGCGACGACCTATGAGTGCGGAGCGTGGGGGCCACATTCATAAAAGAACCCTGCGGAAGTCACCCAAAATCTGGCCCAGGTAGGCATTGAAACGGCCAGCCGCAGCGCCGTCAATGACTCGGTGGTCCCAGCTCAGGCTGAGCGGCAGCATCAGGCGCGGCTGGAAAGCATTGCCGTTCCACACGGGTTCTGTTGTCGATTTGCAGACGCCAAGAATGGCGACTTCGGGGGCGTTGATGATGGGCGTGAAATAACGACCACCAATGCCGCCCAGAGAAGAAATAGTAAAGCAGGCGCCCTGCATGTCGGCCGGGCTCAGCTTGCCGTCGCGGGCTTTCTTCGCCAGTTCCCCCATCTCCTGCGAAATCTGCACAATGCCTTTTTTGTCGGCGTCTTTTATCACGGGAACAAACAACCCATTTGGCGTGTCGGCGGCGAACGCCACGATGTAGTACTTCATGAGCACAAACAGCTCGCCGTCCAGCGAGGCGTTGAACTCGGGGAATTTTTTCATTGCGGCAACTCATGCCTTGATCAAAAATGCCAACATCGTCTCTTTGACGCCCGACTTCTCATTTTCCTTGTTCAGCATGACGCGAAAGGCTTCAAGCTCGGTGATGTCGGCATCGTCATGGTTGCAGACGTGAGGAATCATCACCCAGTTGCGATGCAGATTGGCGCCGCTGATTTTTTTGATGCGGGACATATCCTTGCGCTCAACCGGGCCGAACCGGGTGAAGTCCACCTTGGGCCAGGGCAGCAGGCCCAGTGCCTCGCCGCCGCCTGCAGCGCCAGTCGGCGCTTTCGCAGCTTGGGCTTGCGTCCGGGCGTCCCCGGCCATGACAGCCTTGGTGAATCCCCGCACGTCGTCCAGCGTGATACGGCCTTTGGGACCCGTGCTCCTGACTTCAGTCAGCGGAACACCGATTTCGCGGGCAAACTTGCGCACAGACGGCGAAGCGTGCGGCAAATGAACGGGTTGCGTGGTCGGCTCGTGCGCGGGCAGGGCCGCAGAGGGAGCAACGCGTTCCACCGGAGCGCTGGTCAGGCTGGTGGCGCTAGCCGGTGCGGTGGCCGGAACCGACACAGGGGCAGGCGCTGGGGCAACGACGGCGGGCGCTGAGGCGCCTTCCAGCACGGCCAGCAAGTCGCCGATGTTGATCTTGTCGCCGAGCTTGACCTTGAGCTCCCTGACAACACCGGCCGACGAGGACGGTATTTCCATTGAAGCCTTGTCCGACTCCACCGTGACCAGCGACTGCTCAGTCTTCACGGTATCGCCGACCTTCACCAGCACTTCGATGACCGCGACATCCTTGAAGTCGCCAATGTCGGGGACGCGAATTTCAACCGCCCCGGTGACGGCGGCAGGAACCGGACGCGCTACTGTTTCAGGAGCTGCTTGCGGTTTTTCAGCGGGGGCTGGCGCCTGTTTTGATTCAGAACTGGAGGCGGCAGCAACTGGCGCCGCGCCTTCGACGTCAAGCACCAGTACAACCGTGCCCTGCTTGACCTTGTCGCCCAGCTTGACCTTGAGCTCCTTGACGACCCCGGCATGGCTCGCCGGGATCTCCATCGAAGCCTTGTCGCTTTCGACCGTCAGCAGGCTCTGATCGACCTTGATGGTGTCACCCGCCTTGACCAGCAGCTCAATGACCGAAACCTCTTCGAAGTCGCCGATGTCGGGGACTTTAATGTCTACCAGTGCCATATTTTTCTTTCCAATTCGTCCGTATCGTCAGCATTTTGCCGGGGTCAGGCGTAAAGCGGGTTGATCTTGTCGGCATCGATGCCGTACTTCTTGATCGCCTCCGCGACCTTGGTCACCGGCACAGCGCCTTCTTCGCTGAGCGCCTTCAACGCAGCGACGACAATGTAATGTCGGTTCACCTCAAAGTGTTCGCGCAGCTTGTAGCGGAAGTCGCTGCGGCCAAAACCGTCGGTGCCCAGCACCTTGTAGGTTCGACCCTTGGGAATAAAGGGGCGAATCTGCTCGGCATAAGCCTTCATGTAATCCGTCGAGGCAACCACGGGACCGGTGTGCTTTTCGAGCTGCTGGCCGACAAATGAAACGCGTTCTGACTCCAGCGGGTGCAGCAGGTTGAAGCGCTCGCAGTCCTGGCCTTCGCGCGTCAACTCGTTAAAGCTAGGGCAACTCCAGACATTGGCCGCCACGCCCCAGTCTTTTTCGAGCAGAGCCTGCGCGGCGATGGACTCGCGCAAAATGGTGCCCGAGCCCAGCAACTGCACGCGCGGCGCAGCCCCTGCAGCGCCCTTGGCTGGCGCCTTGGCACCTTCCTTGCACAAATACATGCCCTTGAGGATCTGCTCTTCGGTGCCGGCGACGAGTCCCGGCATGGCGTAGTTTTCGTTGAGCAGCGTCAGGTAAAAGTAGACGTTGTCCTGCTTTTCAACCATGCGTTTCAAGCCGTGATGCAGAATGACGGCCACCTCATGGGCGAAGGTCGGGTCGTAGCTGATGCAGTTGGGAATGGTGCCGGCCATGATGTGGCTGTGGCCGTCTTCGTGCTGCAGGCCTTCGCCATTGAGCGTCGTACGGCCAGAGGTGCCACCCAACAGAAAGCCGCGCGCCTGCATGTCACCGGCAGCCCAGCACAAATCGCCCACCCGCTGCAGACCGAACATCGAGTAGTAGATGTAGAACGGAATCATGATGCGGTTGTTGGTCGAGTACGACGTGGCCGCCGCAATCCAGCTGGCCATGCCGCCGGCTTCGTTGATGCCTTCCTGCAAAATCTGTCCGGCCTTGTCTTCCTTGTAATAGCTCACCTGCTCGCGGTCCTGCGGCGTGTAGAGCTGACCTTCCGGGTTATAAATCCCGATCTGGCGAAACAGGCCCTCCATGCCGAACGTACGGGCTTCGTCGACCAGGATGGGCACGGTACGCGGGCCGAGTTCCTTGTCGCGCAGAAGCGTGGTTAGAAAGCGCACGTAAGCCTGGGTGGTCGAAATCTCGCGACCTTCTGCGGTCGGTTCCAGCACCGATTTAAACGATTCGAGCGCGGGCACCCTGAAGACTTCGTCAGCATTGACGCGTCGCTGCGGCAAATAGCCGCCCAGCGCTTTGCGCCGCTCGTGCAGGTATTTCATCTCCGGTGTGTCGTCGGCCGGCTTGTAAAAAGGCAGCTCGGCAATCTGGTCGTCAGAAATCGGGATGTTGAAACGGTCGCGGAAAGCCTTGATGTCCTCGTCGGTCAGCTTTTTGGTCTGGTGCGCGGTGTTTTTACCTTCGCCGCTTTTGCCCATGCCAAATCCCTTGACGGTCTTGATCAGCAGCACCGTCGGCTGGCCCTTGTGATGCACGGCGGCATGGTAGGCGGCATACACTTTTTGCGGGTCGTGACCGCCGCGCTGCAGGCGCCAGATGTCGTCGTCGCTCATCTTGGCAACCATTTCCAGCGTGCGCGGGTCCTTGCCGAAGAAATGCTTGCGCACATAGGCTCCATCATTGGCCTTCATGGCCTGGTAGTCGCCGTCGAGCGTGTCCATCATGACCTTGCGCAGCGCGCCGTCTTTGTCGCGTGCCAGCAGCGGGTCCCAGTAACTGCCCCAGATCAGCTTGATGACATTCCAGCCAGCACCGCGGAACTCGCCTTCGAGCTCCTGGATGATCTTGCCGTTGCCGCGCACCGGCCCATCCAGACGCTGCAGGTTGCAGTTGATGACGAAGATCAGGTTGTCGAGTTTCTCCCGTGCCGCTACGCCAATGGCACCCAGCGATTCGACCTCGTCCATTTCGCCGTCACCGCAGAAGACCCAGACCTTGCGATTTTCGGTGTTGGCGATGCCGCGCGCGTGCAGGTATTTCAGAAACCGCGCCTGGTAGATGCCCATCAGCGGTCCCAGGCCCATGGACACCGTGGGGAACTGCCAGAATTCGGGCATGAGCTTGGGGTGCGGGTAGCTGGACAGACCCTTGCCGCCCACCTCCTGCCGGAAGTTCAGCAATTGCTCCTCGGTCAGCCGCCCTTCCATGTAGGCGCGCGCATAGACACCCGGTGAGCTGTGGCCCTGAATGTAGAGACAGTCACCCCCGTGGTTTTCGCTTTCAGCATGCCAGAAGTGGTTAAAGCCGGCGCCGAACATGTTGGCCAGCGAGGCAAAAGAGCTGATATGACCGCCGAGGTCGCCGCCGTCTTCGGGGTAATGCCGGTTCGCCTTGACGACCATCGCCATTGCATTCCAGCGCATGTACGCACGCAGGCGTTCTTCGATTTCAAGGTTGCCGGGGCAACGCTCTTCCTGGTTGCCCTCCAGGGTGTTGACATAGCCGGTGGTGGCTGAAAACGGCATGTCAATGCTACTTTGGCGCGCGTGTTCCAGCAGTTGCTCCAGCAGAAAGTGAGCGCGTTCCGGGCCTTCACTTTCGATCACGGCGGTCAGGGCGTCCAGCCACTCCTGCGTTTCCTGTGAGTCTTTGTCGGGCGCGTCGTTAGCCGCTGTGCTCAAGATGTCGACACGTGCCTGTTCCGGATTTGCAGCCATGGTTTTTGTCTCCTGCGAGTAGCTAGTGTGCTAGCTTGTGGGTTACTGACATTCTCATCACGTTGTAACGCAATTTGAGTTCAAGTCTTCAGTTTCTCATAATTTTTAAATTATTTCAAATAGTGCTTTTTTATTTCACATTAAGAAATTTATTGGAGTTATCGAGTTGCTGGTTGCATCCACATCAGACCCAGAAGCACAGGGTTGCCAAAATCGACGGATGGGCGCGCAGCCCTGCAACCTTAACTCCCTTAAACTTGATGATTGACCATGACTCAGCCCGCGCCGCCCACTTCTGTCAGCCCGCCAAATACCGCGCCGCTGGCATGGTGGCGTCACTGGTGGCGCAAACAGTCACCCACGCGGCAAGACCGCTTCATGACCCTCGGGCCCCTGCTGGCGGTCATGCTATTTCTGGCAGCCGTGGTTGCGGCGTTTGCCTACCTTCGAATCGAAGAGATTGACCGCGAACAACAAGCCGTCAAGCGCGATGTAGAGTACGCCCAGCAAAGGTTGCGCCTACGTCTGCTCGAGCGCCAGGAGCAACTGATGCGCCTGGGTCGCGATGTGTCAAACAAGGAAGTAGACACCGAGGAATTCGTTGCGCAGGCCGAATCCCTGGTCAACCAGTATCCAGAACTGCTGGCCGTGACCTGGGTGGATTCACGCCGCAAAGTCAAGTCCTCTTATATCTCCCCGAGCGTCAACGCAATGCAGTCGCGGGCCGCTGGCGAACAGCTTAAACAGGGAGAGACCGAGGGAACCTTTGGCCTGGCGCGGGATTTGCGGCAACCGGTCTATTCGCGTCCCCTGACCGTCCAGGACGACTCCAGCTATAACGCACCGACCCTGCAACTGCAGGTGCCGCTCGACGACCAGGGCAAGTTTGGCGGCGTCATTCTGGGCGAGTATTCAATTGACGGCCTGCTGCGATTTGGTGTACCGAACGAAGTCACCGCCAAGTACGCGGTCGCATTGCTCGACGACCAGGGCAAACTGTTGGCCGGCATCCTGCCGCCGCCCCGAAACACCGCGGCCAAGCTATTGCCTTGGTCTGACCAAGCGCCCGAGTACGAAATACCGGTATCGCCGGTGGGCAACGGCTTATTGCTCAAGGCCGAGGGCTACCGGGCCTCGCTGGGCGTCGTGGGCAGTGGATTTTTCTGGCTGGTCAGCGCTTTGAGCGCCCTCACGGTGTGGATGCTGATGGGCACCTGGCGCCACACACGCCGGCGCGTGCAGGCGCAAGAAGCGCTGATTTCAGAGACCAATTTTCGCCGTGCCATGGAGAACTCCATGCTGACCGGCATGCGGGCACTCGACTTGCAGGGCCGCATCACCTATGTCAACCCCGCGTTTTGCCAGATGACCGGCTGGAGCGAGGGCGAACTTGTGGGCCGTACGCCGCCCTTTCCCTATTGGCCCGAGCAGGACCTTGAGACGTTGGCGGCACGGCTTGACGACGAGCTGCAGGGCCGATCACCGCCCGGCGGCCTGGAAATTCGGGTCCAACGCAAAGATGGCTCCGTTTTTGATGGCCGCATGTATGTCTCGCCGCTGATTGACCCGCGCGGCCAGCAGACCGGCTGGATGACCTCGATGACCGACATCACCGAGCCCAAACGCATCCGCGAAGAGCTGTCGGCGTCCTATGAGCGCTTCACCACGGTACTGGAAGGGCTGGACGCGGCGGTGTCGGTCGCGCCGCTGGGCAGCGAAGAACTGTTGTTCGCGAACAAGCTGTACCGCGCCTGGTTCGGCGGCGAAGTCTCCGGCCACATGAACCTGATCGCCCAGGCCGGCGTGCCGGCGGCCGCGCCAACCGAAGACGCGCTCGATGCCGTCGACGGCCTGGCCGGGTTTCCGACTGACACACTGACCGCAGCGCAAACCGCGAATGCCGAAATATTTGTTTCCGAACTCTCTAAATGGATTGAGGTCCGTTCGCGCTACCTGACCTGGGTGGACGGACGGTTGGCACAAATGGTGATTGCCACCGACATCACGCCGCGCCGCCACGCTGAAGAGCAGGCGGCCCTGCAGGCCGAGCGGGCCCAGTCGGCCAGCCGCCTGATCACAATGGGCGAGATGGCCTCGAGCGTGGCGCACGAGTTGAACCAGCCGCTGACGGCCATCAACAACTACTGCAATGGCATGGTCTCGCGCATCAAAGGCCAGCAGATCACCAATGAAGATTTACTTGTCGCACTCGAAAAAACCGCAAAACAGGCCCACCGTGCCGGGCAAATCATTCAGCGCATACGCTCCTTCGTCAAACGCAGCGAACCGAACCGGACCTCTGCCGACGTGCCCACCATGGTCAGCAACGCGATGGAGCTGGCCGACATTGAGCTACGCCGCCACAACGTGCGGCTGAGCCAACACATCGCGGCGCGTCTGCCCCGGGTGATGGTCGACCCCATCCTGATTGAGCAGGTGTTGATCAACCTGATGAAGAACGGGGCAGAGTCGATCGCGCAGGCGCGGCGGCCCACTGCGCGTCGCAGCGTGGAACTGTGCGTAGTGCCCAAGTACATCGAAGACCAGAGCGTGGTCGAGTTTTCGGTACTGGATTCGGGCAAGGGTCTGTCGCCCGAAGTGACGAGCCGGCTCTACGAAGCCTTCTACTCCACCAAACCCGAAGGCATGGGCATAGGTCTGAAATTGTGCCGAAGCATTGTCGAGTCGCACCAAGGCAGGATGCAGGCTGAGAACATCTACAATGGCGACGAAGTGGTGGGGTGCCGGTTTACTTTCTGGATCCCGGTGACGCCCCTGCTTTCGCCAGCCACGGCCGTTGCAGACGCGCCGGCCACCCGGGCTGGCATTTCCTGACAAGATTCCTGAATCCGTCTACGCAAAAGGTTTGGCATGAGCTTGATTCCGAAAAAGGGTACCGTGTATGTCGTCGATGATGACGAGGGCGTGCGCGACTCGCTCCAATGGCTGCTTGAGGGCAAGGACTACCGGGTGCGTTGTTATGACTCCGCCGAAACCTTTTTGAGCCGCTACGACCCGCGCGAGGTCGCCTGCCTGATCGTTGATATCCGCATGGGCGGCATGACCGGCCTGGAGCTGCAGGACCGCTTGGTCGAACGCAAATCGCCGCTGCCCATCGTCTTCATCACCGGCCACGGCGATGTGCCGATGGCCGTGAACACGATGAAAAAAGGTGCGATGGACTTTATCCAGAAACCTTTTCAGGAAGAAGCGTTGGTCAATCTGGTCGAGCGCATGCTTGAGCAAGCCAAAGAAGCCTTCAGTGAACACCAGAAATCCGCCAGCCGCGATGCCCTGCTGGCCAAGCTGACCTCGCGCGAGGCACAAGTGCTCGAACGGATTGTCGCAGGCCGCCTGAATAAGCAGATCGCCGACGACCTCGGCATCAGCATCAAAACAGTGGAAGCGCACCGCGCCAACATCATGGAAAAGCTCAACGCCAACACCGTCGCCGATCTGCTCAAGATAGCATTGGGCTCCAGCGCGCCCAAAGTCTGATCACGCTGAACCGAATACCCGACTGCTACATTTTTTATAGCTAGTTACGCCCGTATTTAATGGGCTAGCGGTATTTTTTACTTTAAATACTGAAAAATGACTGCCCAACTGATTGATGGCAATGCGCTGTCGAAGCAACTGAGTGGCAACGTTTCCCAGCGGGCGGCCAGATTGCGCGCGCGCGGCATTGTCCCCGGCCTGGCCGTGGTCCTGGTCGGCGAGAACCCGGCCAGCCAGGTCTATGTGCGCAACAAGGTCAAGGCCTGCCAGGAGAGCGGCCTGCATTCCGTGTTCGAGCAGTACCCGTCAACGCTAAGTGAAGCGGATCTGCTGGCCCGAGTGCATGCGCTGAACCACGATCCGGCGATTCACGGCATCCTGGTCCAGCTCCCCCTGCCCGCCCACATCGACGCGCAAAAGGTGATTGAAGCGATTTCGCCGGCCAAAGATGTCGATGGTTTTCATGTCGCTAGCGCTGGTGCGCTCATGGTCGGCCAGCCAGGTTTCTGGCCCTGCACGCCGTACGGCTGCATGAAGATGCTTGAGAGCATCGGCTATGACCTGAAGGGCAAACATGCCGTGGTCATTGGCCGCAGCAACATCGTTGGCAAACCAATGGCGCTGATGCTACTGCAGAAAAATGCCACCGTGACGATATGCCACAGCGGCACGCAAAACCTCAAAACCCTGACGCTTCAAGCCGACGTGATCGTGGCGGCGGTTGGGAAACGCGATATGCTGACAGCCGATATGGTCAAGCCCGGCGCGGTGGTGATCGACGTCGGCATGAACCGCAACGATGAAGGCAAACTCTGCGGTGACGTGGATTTTGCAGCGGTGAAAGAAGTCGCCGGATGGCTCACACCAGTGCCTGGCGGCGTGGGGCCAATGACCATCACCATGCTGTTGGTCAATACGCTGGAAGCGGCCGAGCGAAGCCAGTAGCCCCCCGCATTTGGTTCACCAGGTGTAGTTCTTTGCCCCCCTCGGGAGGCGCTTCCGCCCGGGGGCGGGTCCTCCGGCGGCAGAACTAGCCTGCACTCGCGTCGGGCCGTGCCAGCCGGCTCAGGCACCACAGGGTCCATCCTGCAGCCAGCCACTGGGCCAGGTACATCGCGCTGCCCAGGGCATGCCAGAGCCTCAGGTCGCCGCCGCTGACCCTGGCACTGACGATGCGCGGCGCAATGCCAAACTCCACCAGAACGGCAAGCAACAGCCCAGTTACTACGAATTTCATAGCGGCTTGCGCATAAGCGGAAAAGGCTGGCTCGTCCTTTCTATTGAAAATCAGGAGCAAAAGCAGAGTGCAGCCTGTGCTGAGCCAGGTTTGTGCCGTGAAGAGTTTGGCGGCCATGGCGCCGGCAGCGGCAGCAGTACCGAGGTGGGCAAACAGCATCGGCACCACGACAAACCCCAAACCCGTCAGACTACCCCACCAGAGGGCGCTCAACAGAATGCTCAAGCGCTGTTTCATCGGCATGATCAGGCCCGGAGCAACCGAAACCGCGCAGCGAGGGGCCGCCCCAGGCAAGCGACGACCCCCTCGGGGGGCCGAGAGTTAGACGGTCTGGACGACCGTGGAGGCTCCATCATTTTCCGCCGGGCCGCCCAAGGAAAGTTAGCCCCCGGGGGCAGAGCAGTGCACGCAGTGACAAGCGTCGGGGCCACACAACTAGATGTAGTTGACCGACACGATTTCGTAACGTTTGACGCCACCGGGCGCCTGCACCTCGGCGGTGTCGCCCTCTTCCTTCCCGATCAGCGCTCGTGCAATCGGTGAGCTGATGTTGACCAGGCCGAGCTTGATGTCAGCCTCGTCTTCACCCACGATCTGGTAAGTCACACTGTCGCCCGAGCCTTCGTCCTGCAGCTCAATGGTGGAGCCGAAAACAACTTTGCCGTCGGCGTCGACTGCGGCGGGGTCAATGATCAGGGCGGCGGACAGCTTGCCTTCGATTTCCTGTATGCGGCCTTCAATAAAGCCCTGGCGGTCCTTGGCGGCGTCGTACTCGGCGTTTTCGCTCAGGTCGCCCTGCGCACGAGCCTCGGAAATCGAGTTGATGACCCAGGGACGGTGCACGGTTTTGAGCTGGTGCAGCTCGGCCTTGAGCTTTTCTGCGCCAAGTTTGGTAATCGGAATAGTTGCCATGGTTTGAGTCCTGCAAAAGCAAAACCGCCGAGCGTTCTGCCCGGCGGAATTTAACCCTTGAATTATGCCCCGAAAGGTGCCGGTGTAGGCATTAGCGGCTACACCCCGCTCAACTCAGTCACGACCCGCTTCAACTATTTTTTCTGCCAGCAAACGCGGGTTGGGGAAGCAAATTTCATGGCTGCCCGGACAGGACACGAAACGCAAGAGGCCCAGCTTCTCGGAGAGGCGCGGGTGCCAGGGCATGCTGTGCGGCATCGCCTTGTCCTGCTTGGCATGGATGTGACTTTTCCCGATCTGCATGGCAGCGAGTTCGGTACCGGGGAATCGGCAGAGTTGCGACCGTTGCCATAGACCGCAATTTACCGCGGGACACGCCTGGCTGACAAGCGGGTCTACCTCAGGCAGGTCTGCTCAGGCTGTTGTCCTCAGGAAGCCAGCTGGGCATGGAGTTCCTGAATCGAATAAACGGTCAGGTTGTCTAAATACTTCATGCCCTCCACGGCCGCTTCCGCACCGGCAATCGTGGTAAAGGTCGTGACCCGCGCGAGCAGTGCCGAGGTGCGGATTTGCCGCGAATCGGCAATCGCATTGCGGCGCTCTTCCACCGTGTTGATGACCAGCGCAATCTCGTTGTTCTTGATCATGTCCACCACATGCGGGCGGCCTTCGGTGACTTTGTTGACCACGCCGCAAGCAATGCCGGCGGCGGTGATGGCTGCGGCCGTGCCTTTGGTCGCGACCAGGTCGAACTTTAACGCTGCCAGCGCACGCGCCACTTCCACGGCACGCGGCTTGTCATTGTTCTTGACCGTCAGGAAAACCTTGCCCGAGGTCGGCAGCTTGGTGCCAGCACCGAGTTGCGACTTGACAAAGGCCTCACCAAAGGTCTTGCCGACGCCCATCACCTCGCCGGTGGACTTCATCTCGGGCCCGAGAATCGTGTCTACGCCGGGAAACTTGACGAAGGGGAACACGGCCTCCTTGACGCTGAAATACGGCGGCGTCACTTCGTCCCGGATACCCTGCGAGGCCAGCGACTGGCCGACCATGCAGCGCGCCGCCACCTTGGCCAGCTGAATGCCGGTGGCCTTGCTGACAAAAGGCACGGTCCGCGAAGCTCGCGGATTCACTTCAAGCACATAGATCACGTCTTTGCCATCGACGTGCTGGATCGCAAACTGCACGTTCATCAGCCCAACCACGTTCAACGCCTTGGCCATGGCGGCCGTCTGGCGCTTGATCTCGGTAACGGTATCAAAGCTCAGAGAGTAAGGCGGCAGCGAACAGGCCGAGTCACCGCTGTGTACGCCGGCCTGCTCGATGTGCTCCATCACACCGCCGATAAAGGTGCGGCCTTCGGAGCCATTTTCGCCGCCATCGCGCAGGCAATCGACATCGCATTCAATCGCGTCGTTCAAAAATCGGTCCAGCAGTACGGGTGAGTCATGGCTGACCTTGACGGCCTCGCGCATGTAGCGCTCCAGATCGCGCTGCTCGTGCACGATTTCCATGGCACGGCCGCCAAGCACGTAGCTGGGGCGGACCACCAGCGGGTAACCCAGCGCAGCGGCTTTTTCCAGCGCTTCGGGCTCGGTACGGGCCGTGGCATTGGGCGGCTGGCGCAGCTTGAGCTCATGCAGCAACTTCTGGAAACGCTCGCGGTCTTCGGCGGCGTCGATCATGTCGGGCGAGGTGCCAATGATGGGCACGCCGTTGGCTTCCAGGTCCAGCGCGAGTTTCAACGGCGTCTGGCCACCGTACTGGACGATCACGCCCAGCGGCTTTTCCTTGTCGACAATTTCGAGCACGTCTTCCAGGGTCAGCGGCTCGAAGTAGAGGCGGTCGCTGGTGTCGTAGTCGGTTGACACGGTCTCGGGGTTGCAGTTGACCATGATGGTCTCGTAACCGTCTTCGCGCATCGCCAGCGCTGCATGCACGCAGCAGTAATCAAATTCGATACCCTGCCCGATGCGGTTGGGCCCCCCGCCGAGCACCATGATTTTTTTGTTGTTGGTAGGCTCGGCTTCACACTCGCTACCCTCGGCTTCGTAGGTCGAATACATGTAGGCAGTGTTGGTGGCAAATTCAGCGGCGCAGGTATCCACCCGTTTGTAAACCGGACGCACACCCAGTTCACGGCGCTTATCGCGAACCGCGGTGTCCGTGGTCTTGAGCTGCCTGGCCAGGCGCCGATCGGAAAAGCCTTTTTGTTTCAGCGAACGCAAGGTCACCGCATCGAGCGCGTCCAGCGACGTGGTTTCGAGCTCGAGTTCGATCTTGACGATCTGCTCGATCTGCACCAGGAACCAGGGGTCAATCTTGGTCAGCGCAAAGACCTCCTCGACACTCATGCCAAGCGCAAACGCGTCACCAACGTACCAGATTCGCTCGGGTCCAGGCTCTCCCAGCTCCTTCTCGAGCACTTCGCGGTCCTGCGTTTTTTCGTTCATGCCATCGACGCCGACTTCCAGGCCGCGCAAGGCTTTCTGGAACGATTCCTGGAAGGTCCGGCCCATGGCCATGACTTCGCCGACCGACTTCATCTGTGTCGTCAGGCGCGAATCGGCCGTCGGAAATTTTTCAAAGGCAAACCGCGGGATCTTGGTGACCACGTAGTCGATGCTGGGCTCAAAACTCGCTGGCGTGGCGCCGCCCGTGATGTCGTTGCGTAATTCGTCCAGCGTGTAACCGATTGCGAGCTTGGCCGCAACCTTGGCAATCGGAAAACCGGTCGCCTTGGACGCCAGTGCCGATGAGCGCGATACCCGCGGGTTCATCTCGATGACGACCATGCGGCCGTCTTGCGGATTGATTGAAAACTGCACATTGGAGCCGCCGGTATCCACACCGATTTCGCGCAGCACCGCCAGCGAGGCGTTGCGCATGATCTGGTATTCCTTGTCGGTAAGTGTTTGCGCCGGTGCCACCGTGATCGAGTCGCCGGTGTGCACGCCCATCGGGTCCAGGTTTTCGATCGAGCAGACGATGAAGCAGTTGTCGGCCTTGTCGCGCACGACCTCCATATCCTACTCTTTCCACCCAAGCAGCGACTCTTCAAACAGCAGCTCGCTGGTCGGCGAGGCTTCAAGGCCGCGCTTGCAGATCACTTCAAACTCTTCGGCGTTGTAGGCAATGCCGCCACCGGTGCCACCCAGAGTAAAGCTGGGGCGAATCACGGTTGGGAAACCCAGGGTCTTCTGCACGGCCCAGGCTGCGTCCAGGCTGTGCGCGATGCCAGAGCGCGCTGATCCCAACCCAATCCGGGTCATGGCGTCCTTGAACTTCAGGCGGTCTTCCGCCTTGTCAATCGCTTCGGGGCTTGCACCAATCAGTTCGACCTTGTATTTGGCGAGCACACCGTTGTGCCAGAGGTCCAGCGCGCAATTAAGCGCCGTCTGCCCGCCCATGGTCGGCAATATCGCGTCGGGTTTTTCCCTGGCGATGATTTTTTCGACCGTCTGCCAAGTGATCGGCTCGATGTAGGTGACGTCCGCCGTGGCAGGGTCAGTCATGATGGTCGCTGGATTGCTATTGATCAGGATGACCCGGTAGCCTTCTTCGCGCAACGCCTTGCAGGCTTGAACGCCGGAGTAGTCGAACTCGCAAGCCTGGCCGATGATGATGGGACCCGCTCCGATGATCAGAACGGATTTGATGTCTGTGCGCTTAGGCATTCTTCTTCTCCAGAACCTGTTCCATCAGCGCAATGAAACGGTCAAACAAGTAGGAAATGTCGTGCGGACCCGGCGATGCCTCGGGATGCCCCTGAAAACAGAACGCCGGCTTGTCGGTGCGGGCCAGGCCCTGCAGAGTGCCGTCGAACAGGCTGAGGTGGGTCGGGCGCAAGTTTGCAGGCAGCGTTTTATCGTCAACCGCAAAACCGTGGTTCTGGCTGGTGATGCTGACGCGGCCGTTATCGAGGTCCTTGACCGGATGATTGGCACCATGGTGGCCGAACTTCATCTTGAAGGTTTTGGCGCCACTGGCCAGCGCCATGATCTGGTGACCCAGGCAAATGCCAAAGGTCGGAATGCCGGTTTCAATCAGTTCGCGCGTGGCGGCAATCGCGTAATCGCAAGACTCCGGATCACCGGGTCCATTAGCCAAAAAGATACCATCCGGCTTGAGCTTGAGGACCTCTAGGGCCGGGGTCTGCGCTGGCACCACCGTGATGCGCGCACCGCGTTCGGCGATCATGCGCAGGATGTTTTTTTTGATGCCGAAATCATAGGCAACGACATGGAATTTCGGCGTGATTTGCACGCCATAACCGGAGCCGAGCTTCCACTCAGTCTGGGTCCATTCGTAAGTCTGCTTGACTGACACAACCTTGGCCAAATCCAGACCCGTCATGCTGGGGGCGCCTCTTGCGTCCGCCACCGCCTTATCGACGGCAGACTGCGTAACTGCTGTGCCCTGGGCGAGTGCCAGTATGCAGCCGTTTTGTGCGCCCCGGGTGCGCAGGTGGCGCGTTAGTTGGCGGGTGTCAATGCCTGCAATCGCGACCGTTTTCTCCTTGACCAGGTACTCGGACAAAGTCATGGACATGCGGAAATTCGATGCCAGCAGCGACAGGTCCTTGATGATCAGGCCAGCGGCATGCACTTTGTCGGCTTCAACGTCTTCGGCATTAACGCCGTAGTTGCCAATATGGGGATACGTGAGGGTGACGATCTGCTGGCAGTAGCTTGGATCCGTGAGGATTTCCTGGTAGCCGGTCATTGCGGTGTTGAACACCACTTCGCCGACCGTGGAGCCCGTAGCTCCAATGGAATTGCCAATTAAGACCGTGCCGTCTGCGAGCGCCAGAATGGCGTGAGGGGTGTTTCCCTGTAGAGACAAAAGCACTGGGTTCTCCGGGTTGGTTTCGGTTCGCCCCAGCACGCTCAAGAAAAGATTCTTTAAAAGACTCTTGTGAAACTCTTGGTTGCTGCTTTTGTGAGGATTTTGGCTTGGTGCGCGCTCGGGCGAAGCTGTATTTTGAAAAGCTTCTGATTATAACTTGCTGGATAGACCACTCACGCTTTGCCGCTGCCTTTTCGACGCCCCGCCAAGGGAATCGTCCGACCTTGGGACGCCCTGGCGGCCGGGCTTGCACGCCGTTGTTCCCCGCGCGCTAGTGCAGAGCAAGTGCGCTCGCATGCAGACAAATCGCCGCGGCTGAAGCGACATTGAGGGACTCCTCGCCGCCGGGCTGGCCTATGCGTACCTTCAGGCTGGCGCTAGCCATCAATTCGTCGCTGACACCCTGCCCTTCATGCCCCATGGCCCAGGCGCAAGGCATGGGCAAGGTTTGCTGGTGTAGGAAGCTGCCGTGGTGCGAACTGGTCACGATGATGGGGATGGTCAGAGCGCTCAGTCCAGCTGGCTCAAGACCTTCCACCAGCCGCAGGGCGAAGTGGGCACCCATGCCGGCGCGCAGCACCTTGGGGGACCAAAGCGCAGCCGTACCTTTTAGTGCAATCACCTGCCTGAAACCAAACACTGCGGCGCTGCGCAGCATGGAGCCGACATTGCCGGCGTCCTGAACTCGGTCGAGAATGAGGGAAGCCGCTCCCGGCAACAGCGCGCCCGGTACCGGCAGATCCATCACAAAACCCATGCGGGCCGGTGATTCGAGCCCACTGATTTCTGGCAGGAGCGCGTCCGAGATTACTATGTTTTTGATAGCTGCTTGCGTCCATTCAGCGGGGGCTAAAGGCCAAAATGATTCAGAAAACACGGCAAGCTGTGGCTTCAGGCCCCGGGCCAGCGCGGCACGGCACAAGTGGTCCCCCTCGAGCCAGATCCGCCCCTGCTTGCGGTAAGCCGTGCTGTCCTGCGAGAGCTTGCGCAGGTTCTTGACCAGGGCGTTGTCGCGTGACGTGACAAAGGTGGGCGATGCCGGTCCAGCACTCACCGCAGGACCTCGGCCACGGGACTGAATGACTTGCGGTGTTGCGGACAGGCGCCGTGCTCGCGCAGCGCTGCCAGGTGCTCGGCGGTGCAATAACCTTTGTGCCCCGCAAAACCATATTGAGGGTATTCAAGATGGAACTGCTGGCACCAGCGGTCCCGGTAGACCTTGGCGAGAATGGATGCGGCGGATATCGAGGGAACCAGAGCGTCACCCTTGACAATGGCTTCGGCCAGAATGCTCAGCGTCGGCAGCCGATTGCCGTCCACCAGCACTTTCACCGGCTTCAAGCGCAGTCCTTCCACCGCCCGCTTCATCGCCAGCATTGTGGCCTGCAGGATATTGAGCGTATCGATTTCTTCGGCACTCGCCAGGGCGATCGAGAAGCATAAGGCTTTGGCGCGGATTTCGTCGTAGAGCTTTTCCCGGCGCAGCGCCGTCAAAACTTTTGAGTCTGCCAGGCCCTTGATAGGCTGAAGGTCGTCCAGAATGACCGCGGCAGCCACCACCGGCCCCGCCAGCGGGCCGCGGCCAGCTTCGTCCACACCGGCCCACAAGCCGGGTGTGTCCCAGGACAGCGTGACCTGTTCAGCCTTCAAGAATTTTCTGGATCGCATCGGTGGCTAGTTTGGCGGTATCGCGCTGCAGCTCCCGGTGCAGCGCCGTAAATCGCTGTTCGACAGCTGAAATCTTTCCAGGTGCGGAGATTTTCGCATGTGTCCACTCCAAAACGGCATCGGCCAGCGCTCGCGGTGTGGCTTCGTCCTGCAGCAGTTCAGGTACGACAAAATCCCCGCACAGGATGTTAGGCAGGCCGACCCAGGGCTGCAGCATTTTGCGGCGCATGATCTGCCACGACAGCCAGTTCATGTTGTAGGCAATCACCATCGGACGCTTGAACAGCGCCGCCTCCAGGGTCGCGGTGCCGCTGGCAATCAGCGTGACATCACACGCCGCCAGAACCGTGTGTGATTGCCCCGACAAGATCTGTACATCGGCCCGCACACCCGCCGTCCGCGCCGCCTGCTCAATCTGGTTATGCAAGGCGGGAAGCGCAGGAACTATGATTTTGATAGCTGGTTGCGCCCGCTTGACAAGGGCTGCAGCCCAGAAAAATCGTTCGGCCAGATACTGTATTTCGGAGCGCCGGCTGCCTGGCAAGATGGCAAGCACCAGGTCGTCCTGCTGCAAGTCGAGCTTTTTCCGCGCAGCGGCCTGGTCGGCCTGCATCGGAATCACGCTGGCCAGCGGATGGCCGACATAGGTGGCGGCAATCCCATGCCGCCCCAGCAAGGCCGGCTCAAACGGGAAGATACACAAGACGTGATCGATACTGCGCCTGATTTTTTCTACCCGATCTGCGCGCCAGGCCCAGACCGAGGGGCTGACAAAATGAACGGTCTTGATGCCTTCGGTTTTGAGGGTGGCTTCCAGGTCGAGATTGAAGTCGGGCGCATCAACGCCGATGAAAATATCCGGGCGCTGCTGCAGCAGTTTCTCCTTCAGTTGCGCTCGGATACCAACGATTTCGCGGTAGTGGCGCAATACCTCGACATAACCGCGCACCGCCAGCTTGTCGCTGGGCCACCAGGCATCAAAGCCCCGCCGGGCCATCTGCGGCCCCCCGATGCCGCCGGCCCGCAGATCCGGCCAGCGCGCGCGAAATCCGTCGAGCAGCAGGCCCGCGAGCAAATCCCCCGACGTTTCGCCGGCGACCATGGCGAAATAAGCCCCCACGCTTGCCACTGCGTGTGCTGCGCTGCC
>JBKJZS010000053.1:0-1125 GCA_046714915.1 Polaromonas sp.
GCCGGCGTCGCGCAGGCTGGCCGCGTGCCAGATCAGCTGGCGTGCCGCTTCCAGCTTCGTCGCGCAGTCTGCCAGCCGGAAACCGACCGCCTGGTGATTGAAGATGGCGGTGCCGAAACTCTGGCGCCCCTTGGCATAGTCGAGCGCCAACTCGAAAGCGCTGCGCGCCATGCCCACGCTTTGCGCGGCAATGCCGATACGCCCACCCTCCAGTCCGCCCAGTGCAATCCGGTAGCCCTCGCCCTCGGCGCCAATCAGGTTCTCGGCCGGGATGCGGCAGTTGTCAAAGTTGATCTGCGCCGTGTCGCTCGAGTGCTGTCCCAGCTTGTCTTCCAGCCGCGCCACCACATAACCGGGCGCGCTGGTGGGCACGATGAAAGCGCTCATGCCTTTTTTGCCGGCACCCTTGTCGGTGACCGCAATGACGATGGCCGCATGGCCGTTTTTGCCACTGGTGATGAATTGCTTGACGCCGTTCAGACAATAGCCATCACCGTCTTTGACCGCCGTGGTGCGAAGCGATGAAGCGTCGCTGCCCACATGCGGCTCGGTCAGGCAGAACACGCCCAGCATCTGGCCCTGGGCCAGCGGTGTCAACCACTGCTTTTTCTGCGCCGCATTGCCGTAGCGCATCAAAATGGCATTGACCGGGCAGTTGGTCACGCTGATGGCGGTGCTGGTTCCGCCATCGCCAGCGGCGATTTCTTCCAGCACCAGCGCCAGCGTCACATAGTCGAGATTCGCGCCGCCAAACTCTTCGGGCACGCAAATGCCGTAAGCCCCCAGCGCCGCCAGGCCCTGGTGCGCCGCCGTCGGAAAATGATGCTCTTTGTCCCAGCGCGCGGCATGAGGCCAGAGCTCTTCCTTCGCAAACGCGCGTACCGCGTCGCGAATCATTTCCTGGTCTTGATTAAGTATCAAATCAGCCTCCTACCCAATATTGACGGGCGCAATATGCTATCATATTTATAGCATTTCGATGGCGAGAGCCGTGCCCTCGCCACCACCTATGCACAGCGTGGCAACGCCGCGTTGAAGGCCCCGCGCCTTCAGCGCATGGATCAGCGTGACGATGATGCGGGCGCCGCTGGCGCCAATCGGGTGGCCCAGCGCGCAGGCGCCGCC
>JBKJZS010000054.1:0-2914 GCA_046714915.1 Polaromonas sp.
GCCCATGCCGGGGCGGGTTTTTTTGCGCCGGCTCAGCGGAACCAGGTCAAGGCTGGGTGCGCAGCGAAGGGCCGCCCCGAGCAAGCACAGCCCTCTCGGGGGGGGCAGCGTAGTACGCGAAGCGCCAAGCGTGGGGGCTAACCCTTGCGCGCCTGGATGATCAGGTAGTCGGTGACCAGCAGCGCACGGTCCATGGTTTGCGCCAGCGTGCCCGAGGTGTAGAAACGCCCGGCCACACCGACCGCCGGAACGCCATCGACCTTGTACGCATCCTGCAGCTGCGTCGCCTTGCGGGCTTTGGTCGCGACTGAAAACGAGTTGTACATCTCGACAAACTTGGCCTTGTTGAGTCCCTGCTTTTCAGCCCAGCCGGTTACCAGTTCGGCGGTGTTCATCGCCTGCTTCTCCACATGAATTGCGTGGAACACCTTTTTGTGAAGTTCTTCGACCTTGTTCATGGCTTCCAGCACATAGTAAAGACGCTGCTGCGGCTCGAAATCTGGCCGGAAGGCCACCGGCACACGCCGGACCACCACGTCTTTCGGCGCTTTTTTAATCCACTCCTCCAGCGCCGGCTCGAAGTGATGGCAGTGCGGGCAGCTGTACCAGAAAAACTCCACCACCTCCACCTTGCCGGCGGGCGCCTCAACCGGCGCCCGCTTGTCAAGCACGACGTAGTCGCTGCCTTCCTGAGGCGGTTTGCCCTGGGCCTGGGCCGCAAGGGCCAAGGTGCCCAGCGAAGCGGCGGCAGCCACCGAAGCGGCAGAAATCGAAAATTCACGTCGTTGCATCAATCATTCTCCATTAGTGCGGTGTTTCATGCCGTTCGGCACCTCAAACCGCGTCTTTTTCCACAGGGCAGCGTTGCAAATTATCGCCAGAGTCGGACTATGGGGCAGTTTTCGGCTGCCTGAACAGAATCCATTGCTTTTATTCGTGCCCCCCGCCCATGCAATACCCCAGCGGGGTTTGACACCCTGATTCCAGAAAGTTCAGCGCTGGACCCTGACCAGGGCGGTTTCGATGCCGCTGCCGTCGAGGCGCTCCTTGGCTTTGTCGGCGTCTTCCTTTTTATCGAAAGGCCCCAGGCGCACGCGAAACACGGTGCGGCCCGACTGTTCCCGCTCGGTCACTTTGGCCTCCAATCCCATCAGCGAAATTTTGGCGCGCTGTTGCTCGGCGTCTTCGGGGGTGCGAAAGGCGCCGACCTGCACGAAGTAGCTGAAAGGATCGGCGCCTGCTGCGGGGGCCGGCGCAGCCAGCTTGGCTTTGGCCAGCTCACCGAGGGGGTCGGCCGCCGGTTTCGCGGTTTTTCCGGCCGGCTCCGTCGCCCCCGGCTTGGCGTCCGGTTGCGGCGCCGCGCCCGGCAATTGAGGGGTGACGTCGGGCATCGGAGCGCCCACCGAGGCGGACGATTTCGCTGGATTTTTCCCGAACAGCGGCGCATTCGGGTTCCAGTCACGGTTTTTCTTGGCCTCGGCGGCATCATGATCGGGGCCGCGCGACTGGCCCTTGTTCATGAAAGGCATGGGCACCTTGGTGATATACACCGCCACCGCCAAGGCTGCGCCCAAGCCCACCAGCGTGCCAATAATGAGCCCCAGCAGGGTTCCGCCTCTTTGTGTGTTCATACCTTGTCCAGTGTGCGGATGGGAAGGGTTGCGCGCCATGGTTTTCATCATTCTTTACATCTTGTGCGGGGCATTGACGCCCAGCACCTCAAGACCATTGTGCAGCACCTGGGCGGTCGCGGCCACCAGCGCCAGGCGCGCCAGCTTGACGGTCTCGTCATCGACCAGAATGCGCTCCGCATCGTAGTAGCTGTGGTAGCTGGCGGCCAGCTCGCGCAGGTAAAACGCCACGTCGTGCGGGGCAAACCCCGTGGCGGCGTTGGCAAGCATGTCCGGGTATTTGGACATCAGCAGCATCAGTGCCAGCGCCGGCGGGCTGTCCAGCGCGGACAGATCGACGTTCTTGAGCATGGCCGCGTCGCCGCCCCAGGCCGCCAGCACTGAACAAATGCGTGCATGCGCATACTGGACGTAATACACCGGGTTTTCATTGTTCTTGGCCAGCGCCAGATCAATGTCAAACACGTACTCGGTGTCGGGCTTGCGGCTGAGCAGAAAGAAACGCACGGCGTCCTTGCTGGTCCACTCGATCAGATCGCGCAATGTCACGTAACTGCCGGCGCGTTTGGAAATCTTCACTTCTTCGCCGTTGCGCATCACGCGCACCATGGTGTGCAGCACGTAGTCCGGGTAACCCTGCGGAATGCCGCTATCTGCGGCCTGCAGGCCGGCGCGCACCCGGGCAATGGTGCCGTGGTGGTCCATGCCCTGAATGTTGACGGCCTGGCGGTAGCCGCGTTCCCACTTGGCCAGGTGGTAGGCCACGTCCGGAACGAAGTAGGTGTAGTTGCCGTCGCTCTTGCGCATCACACGGTCTTTGTCATCGCCATAGTCGGTGGACTTGAGCCACAGCGCGCCGTCCTGCTCATAAGTTTTACCGGCGTCTTTCAGTTTGGCTACAGCGGCCTCGACCCGTCCCGAGCTGTACAGGCTGGACTCCAGGTAGTAGTTGTTGAAGTGCACAGAAAAGGCCTTCAGGTCCAGGTCCTGCTCGTGGCGCAAGTAAGCCACTGCAAACTGCCGTATCGCGTCCAGGTCGTCAATGTTGCCGCTGGCGGTGAAGCTGCGGTCGTCGGAGGTGACGGTTTTCTGCGCGATGAAGTCACGCGCAATATCGCCAATGTATTCACCGTTGTAGGCGGGCTCAGGCCAATTCGCATCGCCGGGTTTGAGGCCTTTGGCGCGCGCCTGCGTACTGGTCGCCAGCGTGTGAATTTGCACACCGGCGTCGTTGTAATAGAACTCGCGCGTGACGCTCGCGCCCTGGGTCTCGAACAGGCGGC
>JBKJZS010000055.1:0-3451 GCA_046714915.1 Polaromonas sp.
GCTCTACTCGGGTTGGCTCAACCAACCAGGGAACCACAATGAAAAACCGTCTCGCCCCCATTCGCGGTCTGGGCAAGAGCCCGTTGCGCGAGACGCTCATGGCCAGCGGCACCGTACTGATAATGGCTGCCTGCGCGAGCGTGGCGCCGCCGCCCAAACCTTTCAGCCAAGACACCCTGCCGGCCGCCATCATGGTGCCCGCTGGCCACACAGTGGTGCTCGAAACCACGGCCACCGGCCTCCTTCACTACGAATGTCGCCCCAGCGCCACCGGCCCTTATGCCTGGGTGTTGGTAAGTCCACAAGCCAATCTGCTGGACCGCACTGGCAAGGACGTGGCGGCCTACTCCGGACCGCCGGCCTGCCCTACCAGGCCGACTACATTTTCTGGCGCCCGCTCTGAGCGACCACCGGCAGCTGCGCCAATCTGCTCGCGTCAGGCGTCAGGTTTCTGCAGCCTGTACTCTCAGCTGATAGAGGTGGCCACCTACAGCGCCAGGCCCGGATTTGCGCTGTACTGGGTGTTAATGCAAGCTGAAGGACTTAACTGCCATGAAAAGTATGCACAACAGATTACGCGCATTGAACCAAGCCCTGGGCTTAGCCCTGCTGCTGGCTACCGCCACTGCGGCCATGATTGGCGCCTTTTCAGGCCCGGTGCCAACGCCAGGCCTGCCCCGCCCGGCAGCCCTCGCCCCCGTAACTGAACCGGCCGGACAGCCGCTAAACAGCGACACATTGATGTACCAGCGTGTGGCCCTCAGCGATGGTAGCCAGCATTGGGTATTGACTGACGAGCCAGACGTCACCCTGGCCAAGCACCATGGTAGTTATGCCTTGAACGGACGTACTTCCGCCATTGATGCCGGCGCTCTTCAAAACGTCAGCTACATGCTGCTGGCCAAACCCACCGGCCTGAACAAAGTCATCAAAAATTGCAACAGCGCAGGCACCGCGACGACGACCAAGGCATCCGGCGCCTACGACATCTCGTGCAACACACGGGGTTGAGCATCGGATTACAGGCGCGACGCACCGCTGCGGCGTCTTGGAGGGCTGTCACGGAGTCGTGGCCACAAGCCGCCACGCTTTGGCCCGCAGACTTTGTTTGGGATCGCGGTGTTCCAGCAGCGGTCCTTCCCTTAGGATCAAAAGTGGCTCCTGTGCGGCCCAAACGCGTCGCTTCGTTTTCCTGCACGGGGTCCGCATCGCCCTTACACTCAGTTGACCGACACCGCGCTGCACGGGCGCATCCTTAATGGAAACTGCAGTGAAAACAATCGCCCTTTGCCGTCGCTTCTTTCACAGCCGCCTCATGGGCAGCCTGCTCATGGTCACCGGCACTGCCGCGCTGCTTGGCGCCTGCGGCTACCAGCCGCTTCGCCCCTACAACACGCAGCAGGACTTGCCCGAGGCCGTTCGCGTACCCGCAGGGCATCAGGCCGTGCTGGAGGCAAGGGGCAGCGGCACCCTGCTCTACGAGTGCCAGGCCATCAAACGTTCCCCGTTTGAATACGCGTGGGTACTGAAAAACCAAAAAGTCGAGCTAACAGACACCTACGGCGACAGAATCGTTTACTCCCCCGGTCCACGCGCGAGCTGGGTACACCGGGATGGCTCACGTGCCTCGGCCCGCGAATTTATTGATGCGGCCGATGGCAACCCTAACCTGCCGCTGCGACGCGTCCGGACCGAGCCGTCGCCGGTGTCCGGCGTGCTGCAAAACATTAGCTACGTCCAGCGCCTCAGGACCTTGGGAGGATTGGTCTTGGTCAAGACCTGCAGCGCCGCGCAATTGGGCATGAATTTGCCGGTGCCCTACGAAGCCGACTATGTTTTCTGGCGCCCACTTTAGGCCAGCGTTCAAGTTTGGGTCGCGCCACCTGAATGGCCGGCCTGTCGTTGCTGCAATGGCTCAAAGGCAAAAAGCCCGCAGATGACCATCTGCGGGCTTTAGTTGTTATCAACAAACGGCTTGCTCAGCGGCCGTAATAATAGCCCGGCGGCTGAAACCCGCGGGGGCCGTGCACATAGGGCTGCGAAGAATGGCTTTGCACGAAATGGCCGCCCTTGCGGTGGCCACCTCGACGGTCGTCATCATCATAGTCACGGCCATGGTGACCATGCCGTTTGTGCCAGCCATGCGAACGCCCGTAATACACCGGTTCAGGCTGTACATAGACCGGACGCGGCTGTATATAGATGGGTCGCGGCTGCACGTAAACAGGGGCGGGCTGGTAATAAACGGGCTGCGGCTGATAATAAACGGGCTGGGGCTGGTAATAAACCGGTGCAGGCTGCACGTACACGGGCCGCGCATTGCTCACGCCCACTGCAATACCCGGTGACTCCACACCAACAGACCAATAGACGTTGCCCGTGGCTTGGGCAGCACCTGCAAATCCCAATACCGCCAGGGCGGTCAGAGCCACCTTGCAGTACACAGAGCGGAATGATTTCATAAGGGATCTCCTTGTGGGGCGGAAAGTGCCCGTACAGGTATTAAACGCGGGGCGGCTGTAACGGACTACCGCATGCACCGTGAAAAGCGTAGCCAAACGTAACGCTTAACCCAGGCCTTAAAAGCAGCAAGCCCCTAGAATCAAGGCCATGACCCACTCTGCAGACAAAGAAATACACAAACCCAGCAACTTCCTGCGGCAGATCATCGAGCACGATCTGGCAAATGCCACGTATGCGAGCCGTCAATGGGCTGGCAGCCCCGGCGACGCCGCCCACCATGCCGCCAGCGGCCAGCCCGACAACGCGAAGGTGCGCCTGCGCTTTCCACCCGAGCCCAACGGCTACCTGCACATCGGTCACGCCAAAAGCATCTGCCTGAACTTCGGGCTGGCGCGCGACTACGGCGGCGTGTGCCACCTGCGTTTTGACGACACCAACCCCGAAAAAGAAGACACCGAATACGTCAACTCCATCATTGACGCGGTGAAGTGGCTGGGCTTTGACTGGAACGCCACCGTCAACGGCGTCAGCACCAGCCACCTGTACCAGGCCAGCGACTACTTTGACTTCATGTACCGCGCGGCTGAATACCTGATCCAGGCCGGCCACGCCTACGTGGACGACCAAACCATCGAGCAGATCCGCATCACCCGCGGCGACTTTGGCAAGCCCGGCGTCAACAGCCCCTTCCGGAGCCGGACTCCGGCCGAAAACCTGGTGCGCTTTCGTGAAATGCGTGATGGCCTGCACGAGGACGGCTCCATGGTGCTGCGCGCCAAGATCGATATGGCCAGTCCCAACATCAACCTGCGCGACCCAGCCATCTACCGTATCCGCCGCGCCACGCATCACAACACCGGCGACAAATGGTGCATCTACCCGATGTACACTTTTGCGCATCCGATTGAGGACGCGCTGGAGCAGATTACCCACAGCATCTGCACGCTCGAATTTGAAGACCACCGCCCGTTTTACGACTGGCTGATGG
>JBKJZS010000056.1:0-1944 GCA_046714915.1 Polaromonas sp.
AAGCGACGTTCAAGCATAACTGAGCGTGGGCCTGCGCCGGATGTCCGGAAAGGCCTTGAATGGGCCAAAATGCCGCCATGGCTCCAACATCAAACCCGTCGCTGATCCCGGCTTCTGTTTCCCCGCACGCCCTGCAACTGATCCAGACCCTGGTGCGCATGAACACCGTCAGCCGCAACTCCAACCTCGAACTGATTCATTTCATTCGCGACGCGCTGAAAAAACTCGGTGTGGACAGTCGCATCACCCACAACGCCGACAAAACCAAGGCCAACCTGTTTGCCACCTTGGGCGCTGGCAAACCGGCCGGCGTGATTTTGTCGGGGCACACCGACACCGTGCCCTGGGACGGCCAGGACTGGTCGATGGACCCGCTGTCAGCCAGCGTGCGGGACGGCAATCTGTATGGACGCGGCAGTGCCGACATGAAAAGCTTCATCGCGCTCGCGCTGGCGCAGGCCGAGGGTTTTTTGAACAGCCCGGCGCCCTTTGCCATCCATCTGGCATTCAGCTACGACGAAGAAGTGGGCTGTTTCGGCGTCAAGGAGCTGATTGCCGACATGAAAGACGCAGGCATTGCGCCGCTGGCCTGCATTGTCGGCGAGCCCACCAGCATGGTGCCGGCGATTGCGCACAAGGGCGTGTACCGCTACAAATGCTGCGTGCGCGGCAAGGAAGCCCATTCGTCGCTGACGCCCCAGTCGGTCAATGCCATCGAAATGGCGGCGCGGGTGGTGGGCAAGCTGCGCGACATGGCCGAAGGGTTTGAGCGCGACGAGCCCCGCTACGAGGGTTTTGACGTGCCTTTCAGCACCGCCAGCGTCGGCCAGTTCCATGGCGGCATTGCTGACAATGTCGTGCCGCGTGACGCCGAGTTCCGCTATGAATTCCGGGACTTGCCCACCGCCGACGCGGTCGCCATGCAAAAAGAGGTACTGGCCTATGCGCAGCGGGCAGAACCAGCTATGAAAAAGATAGCTCCTGAAGCCGGCTTCCGGTTCGAGACCCTGTGCGAAGTTCCCAGCTTTTTGGGCTCCGCCGACGATGCGGTGACGCGACTCGCGCAGCGGCTCAGTGGCGAGACGCGCACCACCCAGGTGGCTTTTGGCACCGAGGCGGGAATTTTTAAAAACTCCGGCATCTCTACGGTTGTTTGCGGGCCCGGCAGCATCATGCAGGCGCATCAGCCCGATGAATATGTGAGTCTCGCGCAGCTGGCGCGTTGCGAGGCTTTTCTGCGCGGACTGGCTGCGACCCAACAGATCGCCTGAGCTTCAGCCCGGGCCGGCGGCGGCTATTCCCGCACTCGCCCCTGGGAATCGATCACGCTGAGCTCGACCATCCGGGAAGCCACGCGGTCTTGGGTGAAATGCACACGAAAACCGCCGACGCTGACTTCGTCCATCCCTTCAATCGCTTTTTTCAGCTTGGCCCGCGTCGGGTCTTTGTTGATACGGCGCAAAGCCTCGCTGTAAACGCGTGCGGCGATGTAGCCTTCCAGCATGTACACATTGGGTTTGCCAGCTTGGCAGCCGCCAGGTCGGACTGAAGCTCGCGCACCACGGCCATTTTCGGGTGGTCGCTATTGGGCACAACCGTCCTGGCTTCGTCCCGCCGTGCCTGTCGGCAGCAGGGCCGCTACGATGAGCCACCGCCCCAGGGTTTGAAATGTTTTCATAATGGTCCCTGGAAGTGCGTGCCTGAAGGCGACTGCCCCCACTGAGAAAACTATAGTTCTATATTCATGAGTAACTCCATCAGCATCTCCCCTAGTGTCAGTTTTGTGACAAATTCCGTGATAGTGCGCGGCGCCTGTCCACACGACTGCCCCGACACCTGCGCCCTGCTGACCACGGTGGAAAACGGCGTGGCGGTCAAGGTCCAGGGCAACCCGGAGCATGCTCAAACCGGCGGCGTGCTGTGCACCAAGGTCTCGCGCTACAC
>JBKJZS010000057.1:0-4679 GCA_046714915.1 Polaromonas sp.
GCCCGATTGATACGCTGAATCTTTCGCAGGGCCTGCGGGCTGTCGTTGCGATCCGGGTGCCAGCGCGCGGACAGGCGGCGCCACGCCGCCTTCACCTCGGCATCGCTGGAGCCCGGTGCCAGGCCGAGTTCGTGGTAAGGGGCGTCGAGGTGCATGATCTCAATGGTGCAAGCTCTGTTGCAGTGCACCATGGTAGCAGACGCAGCTTGCCGCCGCGACCCTCACGCTGGGCGCGCCGGCCTGCCAGCCTCTGTGCACCACCGGCCTTGCCCGATCCCAGCGATGCCTGCTTTGGGTCGGCAGTTCCAGTTGGAGCCCTTGACCAGCGGACATTCGATCGGCCTTCGACTTCGAATGGCGTCGGCCGCGATTGATCTGCCGTCCTGGAGCAGCTTTGCCGGGCGCCGGCGACCGGCTATGTCTGCAGTACGTTGGGACCAGTCGTTGGTGCCGCAATCGCCTAGGTGCCTGAATGACCAAAAAATAGCCGAGACCGTGCGTTCAGCCGCCGACCGCGACCGACCGGACACGCTGCATTGCAGACGATCAACCCCCTCCACATTGACCGATTGCTCAGGGTCGATTGTTGTCAGCCACTCATCGAGCCTGGCCGTCGGCGCCCGGTCTTCTGCAGTCGGTCGATACAGGCACTGTGAGCGTCCATAAAGCCCCTTCAGCAGCCCTCACCCCCACATCAACGCCTCAATCTCATCCGCCTTCACCGGCACGCCCCGCGTCATCAGCTCGCAGCCCTTGGCGGTGACCGGCGCGTCGTCTTCAATGCGGAGATGCCGATGTTCCAGAGGTCCTTGGGCACACCCTTGGCCGGGCGTACATAGATGGCGGGCTCGATCGTCAGCACATGTCGGGCCGCAAGATGCGCGGCGGTTTTTCATGACTATTTGCCCAAGCGAGGGTAAATGTCAGGTATTGCGAGAATGCAGCAGCGCGTACACGTCGTCCCGACTACTGACCGCGAGAATAGTGACGCATCGCGCAACATCGTCAACGTGATAAGCAAGTCGAAACTGCGGCGTCGTGATCTTGATTTTGTAGACGTCCTGCAGGCCGTGTAACGCGTCTTTGGCGACACGCGGGTTTATCAAACGCTCTTTTTGAAGCTTCTGCTTGAAGCGCCGCTTGATGGCATCGTCCAACTTGCCCCACTCCCGTTCGGCATCGGGGTGGATGGCCAGTTTATAGCTCATCCAGCGTGATCTTGCGCGCCTTGCCGAGCGACGCCATGCGGTCACGGGCCTTGTCGGAAATGACCCGATCAGCCAATTGGTCCATGATGCGGGCCATCAGCGCTGGCGAAACAATGTAGCCGGCTGGCCGGTTGTGGTTGAGAACGACAACCGCCTCGTCGCCCGCCTGTTCGAAGGCGCGGGCGGGCGCCTCGCGCAGATCGGAGATGCCAATACTTTGAAGGGAAAGAATTGCGTCCATAGCTTGATTTTAACAGGATTTCGACGAAATTTCGTCAAAATATAGCGCATGACGGTCCAATTCACCCCCGACGGATAGGAATTTCAACCACATGAGCTGCTGCTCGCAGCCCGATCCGTGATCGGGCTGCGGTTTGGTCGGCAAGAGGGGGTGGTTCAACCACGCCGGCCGTGGACTTTGGACCCGCATTGACCTGAAGCAATTAGCAACATGTTGTAAGAATTTCGGTGCGCGCTGCAGCATTGACATCGAAATCCCAGCGACTGCTTGCTGCCTATTGCAGCTGGTTACAAAGCCACCTCGATTAGCTGCTACACAGTCAAGCTGCTCTTGGTCAGGGGGGCAATGGCAGACATAAATCCAGCGTCTAAGTTCAGGGCGCGAACCTGTCACAGGGCGCGGCGTCAGCACCCGATCGCCCAGCCCTCCCCAGCACGGTCGTACCCATGCCTATTCGCCACGTCTCCGACACCGCCTTCTGGGTCGCTATGTACCGCGCCCTGGAGTCGGAGCGGCCCGACGCGCATTTTCAAGACCCCTACGCTCGCCGCATGGCGGGGCAGCGCGGCGAGGAGATCTTGCGCGAGCTGCCATACGCCCAGTCGATGGCCTGGTCGATGGCTGTTCGAACGGTGCTGATGGACGAGATTATCCTGCGCTGCATTGCCCAAGGTGCCCGAACCGTGCTCAACCTCGGCGTCGGGCTCGACACCCGGGCCTTCCGGCTTGCGCTGCCGCACGCGCTCTGTTGGTTCGACGTCGATCTGCCCGACATGGTGGCTCATCGCCGCCGCTGTCTGGCGGGCGAAACCGCGGCTTGCATCCACACCCACATTGCCGCAGACCTGAACGATGCGTCGGCGCGCGAGGAGGTGCTACTTCTGGCGCGGGCGAGCGGCGGTCCGCTGCTGGTGGTGACCGAGGGCCTGCTGGTCTACCTGCAGCCGGAGCAAGTCAGCAGCCTTGCACAGCGGCTTCACGCCGAGTCCCTGGCACGCTGGTGGCTTACCGACCTGATTACGCCGCTGTCACTAGTGACCGCAGGCATGCTGTGGCAGTCGCATCTCTTTTCGACCCATGCACCGTTCCGCTTCGCGCCAGACAACAGTGCCAGGTTCTTCGAGCCGCTTGGTTGGCGCGAGGCGGAGTTCCGATCAACCTGGGACGAGTCGCTGCGATTACGCCGTCCAATGCCGCTGGCGTGGATGTGGAATGCCTTCGGCAAGCCGTCGTTGCCGGGCGCGCATGAAGGCCTGCGGAGAATGTCTGGCGTTGCTCTGCTCGAGCGCCTCGATTGAGGTCGCTAAACGGCGGCATCGCCGTGGTTGATCCGGGTTGAGGAGGCCGCTGGGCCTAACTGCGGCCTTGGGCCGACACCAGCACCGGCTTGTCGCGGTAGAGCTCGGGCATCATGGTTTTGAGGTTCGCAATTTTTGGCAGGTCGAACCGCGCGATGTAGGGCGAGCGCGGGTTGCGGGTGGCGTAGTCCTGGTGGTAGGCCTCGGCCGGGTAAAACGCAATCAGCGGTGTGAGCTGCGTCACGATTTTGCCTGTAAACACCTTGGCTGCGTCCAGCTGCGCGATGTAGCCCTGGGCCACCTGTTTCTGGTTGTCGTCCTGGTAAAAAACGGCAGAGCGGTACTGGGTACCGGAGTCCGGGCCCTGGCGGTTGAGTTGCGTGGGGTCGTGCGCTACTGAAAAGTAAATCTGCAGCAGCTTGCCGTAGGAAATCTGCTTCGGGTCATAGGTGATCTGCACTGATTCGGCATGCCCGGTCCGGCCTGACCCGATGCTGGCGTAAGTGGCGGTTTCCCTGGAGCCTCCGGCATAGCCGGAGACGGCGTTGAGCACCCCCTGGGTGTGCTGGAACACCGCCTGTACGCCCCAGAAACAACCGCCCGCAAACACGGCAGTGGCCCGGTTGGCTTGTGCGGTTGCGGGGGTGTCGAGTGCCGGTACAGGCAGTTTGACTGCTTTTTCTGCTGCCGCGCTGCCGCCGAGAAAAACCCACGCAGACAGGGCCACTGCACCTGTGACTGACAGCAATTTGCCCATCATCATGTTGCCGTGAAGTTCATGGCCACCCCGTTCATGCAATAGCGCAGGCCGGTAGGTTTGGGCCCGTCCGCGAACACATGGCCCAGGTGCCCGCCGCAGCGGCGGCACAGCACTTCAGTCCGCTTCATGAACAAGGTCGTGTCGGTGTCTTCGACCACCGCCTTGTCCATCGGCTGCCAGAAGCTGGGCCAGCCGGTGCCGCTTTCAAACTTGGTGGTGGACGAAAACAGCGGCAGGGCGCAGCCGGCACAGGTGAAAACGCCTGCGCGCTTTTCCTTGTTCAGCGGGCTGCTGTGGGGTGACTCCGTGCCGGCCTTGCGCAAGACGCGGTATTGATCAGGCCTGAGGCGTGTTTTCCATTCGGCATCGGTACGCGTCACTTCATAGGCCCGCGCCGCATGCGCGGGCGGACTGGAAAACAGGCCGCGCATGCCAGCCAGAGCGGCGGATACGGCGCCGAGGCTCAACAGGGTATTTCTTCGGCTCATCATGGGGTTTCCTTTCGCTGGATTCATTGTGGCTGCTGGTATTGGTCGACGCGGAGGTGGGTTTCTTACAGGGGGGCGCTGTAGGGCTAATCGACGCCGGGCCAAGCGGGGCCAGACTCCGCTTTTCGTCCAACGGTTTCCTGCTCAAGTCGTGGTCAATCGCCACTGATTGAAACGGCAAAGCCCATTCTTCTGCCCGGCCTTTGCGCCGCCGTCCTACAGCGTCGCCCTGCGCCCAGCCTTAGCCTCACACCTGATGACAAGCTCCCGATCCCGTTTCCGGCAATTTACTGCTTCAGTTCCTGGCCGCTCGGGCCCTCCCACCCTGCGCGCAATAGCGTGGGGGCTCACTCTGGAGAGTGCCACGCTGATCGGCATGTTGAAGGGCACGAGCCATTACAAGCCGCTGCTGAACCCGGAGCGCGCGCTGCAGCGCCGCTTGGCCAGATGGTCAAGCACCAGAAACTTCCTGCGACCGAGCTGGCGGCTTTGAAAATGATGTCGCTCAAGGTTGATTTTGGGCGGCAGGAACCCGTGCCTGGGCGCCGGGTGCGGCCACAAGCCGTTAGGCTGCCGCCCACAGCCTACACTGGCGACCGATGAACAAAATTCTTGTCCGGGTCGAACCCTTCGCCGCACAAATCCTCCACCACCTGCGCCACCCCACCCGGCGCGGCGTGGGCT
>JBKJZS010000058.1:0-3202 GCA_046714915.1 Polaromonas sp.
TCCACGTCCTTCATCGAATCGCGCTGGATTTGCGCAAAGTTGCGCACCTGCTTTTGCGCGAAGGTGATGTCCTCTATTTCACGCGCGGACAGGCTCTTGCGGGCCGCCTCGATGTCGGCCTGCGAGAGCCGGAAGTCCGCCGGCTCCCAGTTGTCGAACTGACGGCTGTATTCGCGCACAGCCACGTCGCCACGGGCTTCAACGTCCTTGATGATGCCCTCCACCGTGACGCGCACCTTGGCGTCCTCTTCCACCCGGAGGGCAGCGGCTTTGCCTTGTTTGAGATATCTGATCATTCGACTCTTTCCGTTTTAAGGGTTTGCATACCTAGGCACTTTGGGGAGTTTGCGTCGCGACGGGGGCAAGCGGTGAGAAGCTGCCTGATTCGGCTATCTACTGCGGCTCAATCTTCGCGTCGCGGATGGCCTTGGCCCATTTGGCGGTTTCCAGCGTGCTGCGCTGGGCCAGGGCTTCGGGTGTTCCGGGCTCGACTGCAAAGCCGATGGCCGAGAATTTTTCCTGAATGTCTTTGCTTTGTGCCGCGGCATTGATGGCCTGGTTGAGCCTGGCAACCACGTCGGGTGGCGTGCCCGCCGGCGCAAACATGGCGAAGTAGGCAATCAGTTCATAGTCCTTCAGGCCCAGTGCCTCATTGACGGTGGGCAGTTCGGGAATCGCCGGCGAGCGCTTGGCGGAAGTGACCGCCAGGCCGCGGATCTTGCCCGCCTTGACCTGGGGCAGCATGACCGCAAAGTCGGCGGTGAACATCATCACTTGCCCGCCTATCAGGTCCGTCATGGCAGCGGGTCCACTCTTGTAGGGCACGCTGGTCAGCTGGATGCCCGCCATGTTGGCCATCATTTCAGACGAGACCAGTTGCGAGGTGCTTGCGCTGGCAGTGGTAATGTGACCGGCCTTCGTTTTTCCCAGGGTCACCAGCTCGCGCAGGGTTTTTGCAGGCACATCGTTGTTGACGGCGACGATCAGTGGCAACGAGCCCAGGTAGCCCAGCGGCGCGAAAGCGGTGTCCTGGTTGTAGGGCAGCGTTTTCATGAGACTTTTAAGGGCCGCGTTGGTGCTGTTGGTTCCGATCAGGATGGTGTAGCCGTCAGGCGCCGACTTGGCGACGGCATCGGCCCCCAGCATGCCGTTGACGCCGGCCTTGTTCTCCACCACGATGGTCTGGCCCAGGGTCTCGGACATCTTGGCTGCAAAGGCACGGCCGATCTGGTCGGTGGCGCTGCCCGCTGCAAAGGGCACGATGGCCTTGATGGGCTTGTTGGGGTAGGCCTGGCCGAAGGCGGTAAAAGAAAAACTGGCCAGGGCCAGAAAAAGAATCGACTTGCATTTCATGTTGATGTCTCCTGTTGAAAATTTATGAATTGGTACGAACTCATTCGACGGTCATGCCGAGAAGGGCGGAACCCAGACATTTGCCATGCGCGTCCAGCGCCAGCGACCGGGTGACACCGCCACCCAGTGCGTCGTGCAGAACAAAGTTTAAGGCACCCAGCTGCGGCACCAGGTAGCGGTCGACCTCTCCTTTGACGATTTCCCCATAGTATTTTCGCACTGTCTGCGGCAAGGCAGCGTCAATCACATGATTAAAGAGCCCCGGAACCAGAAAGAGCCTGCAGCCAATGTGAGGCGCTATCTAATTAATAGCTACTTGCGCCCGTGCAACATGGACCCAGTGGCTGTTTGGCTGCAATAATGAAGCTGAACCTACCTTTTCAGGCTCCCCTCCCCTTATGACCACTGATCGCGCCAAAGCCAAAAGCCCCAAGTCCCTTTCTGGCCTGATACCCTTCTTGCGCCCTTACCGGGGCCGGATTGCGCTGGCCGGGTTCTTTCTGGTCATGGCGGCAGTGGCGACATTGATCTTCCCGCTCGCGCTGCGCGGCCTGATTGACGGGGGGCTGAGCGCGGCCGACAAGGGCGCGCAGGTGTTGGCCCTGCGTGAGCACTTCGTTGCCTTGTTTGCGGTGGCGGTCGCGCTGGCGCTGTTTTCTGCCGGCCGGTTTTACATGGTGAGCTGGCTCGGAGAGCGGGTGACTGCCGATCTGCGAAACGCTGTCTACAGCCATGTCGTTCACCAAAGCCCGGAGTTTTTTGAGACCACACAAACCGGCGAAGTGCTGTCGCGCCTGACCGGCGACACTACGCTGGTGCAAACCGTGGTGGGCTCTTCGCTGAGCATGGGCCTGCGCAACGCGGTGATGGGTGTGGGCGCACTGGGCATGCTGGTTTACACCAACCCCTACCTGATGGTGCAGGTTTTGGGGGTGCTGGTGCTGATCGTATTGCCGTCGGTCTGGTTTGGCCGGCGCGTGCGCAAGCTCTCGCGCGCCAGCCAGGACCGGGTGGCTGACTCCAGCGCGATTGCGGCCGAGGTGCTCAATGCCATCCCGGTGGTGCAGAGTTACACCGCCGAAGAACGGGAAACCAAGCGCTTTGACACCTCTACCGAAAATGCGTTTCAAACCGCTGTGCGTCGCACGCGGGCGCGCTCGGTACTGATCGCCTTCATCATCATTGCCACCTCGGGCGCGCTGCTCTGGGGCCTGTACCAGGGCACTCAGGCCGTGATGCGCGGTGACATCACGGCAGGCCACCTGGGCCAGACGGTGGTGTACGTGATTATTCTGGCCGGCGCCACTGCGGTGCTGGGCGAGGTCTATGGCGACCTGCTGCGCGCCGCCGGCGCCACCGAGCGGTTGATGGAGCTGCTGGAAACCCGTTCGCCCGTCACTTCACCCTCAAATCCGGTCGCAGCCCCCTCCCTACGGTCCGGAAGCGCTATCAAATTCGAAGCAGTGAATTTTCATTATCCGTCGCGGCCGCTGCAGGCGGCGCTCACCGATTTCTCCCTGAACGTGGCGCCGGGCGAAACCGTCGCCATCGTGGGCCCCAGCGGCGCGGGCAAAAGCACGGTGTTCCAGTTGCTGCTGCGTTTTTACGATCCGCTGTCTGGCCGCATCACGCTGGACGGCGTGCCGACCCGTGAACTGGCGCTGGAAGACCTGCGCCAGCGCATCGGCATCGTGCCGCAGGACGCGGTGATTTTTTCTACCAGCGCGCTGGAGAACATCCGCTACGGCAAGCCCGGCGCCAGCGACGAGGAGACCAAAGCCGCCGCGCAGGCCGCCTTTGCGCACGACTTCATCATGACCCTGCCCGAGGGTTACGACACCTTCCTCGG